>NZ_JBRFPI010000264.1:0-6461 GCF_053579595.1 Cellvibrio sp. | reverse complement strand
GCCGCCGCGGCCCGGTCGGTGAGGGTGAGGCACAGCCGGCGCGACCGCTCGGGCTCCGGCTGCGTCAGTGCCCAGCGCCAGACCGGCGGTGATACTGCTTTCGCGTTTGTATTCCCAGGCTTTTTTCAGGTCGAGCTCAATACCGGCGATCCACACAAAAATCATCACCGCCCACCAGGCGATACCGTTGAGCGATTTGATGACATCCGGATTAAAAACGAAGGTGTAGTACTCAGGGAAAACCTTACCCAGCACTCCAGGGCCAAGCACAATCCCCATAATGATTTGTACGACTACTAACGGCGCCCAATAATCGGTCCGGCCGAGGCGCCAAATCAGGAAGGGGATAGTGAAAATGATCACCATCGCGATCAGGAAAATTTCAGTTGTGGTCATATGCATTTTACTAAGCCCTTACTTCTTATAGATATTTTTTTGTTGGTGTTATCGCCAGTGGAGTGAAGGGCGCAAGCTACAGTGATTTTTTGCGCCATTCGATGCAAAACCTATAGATATTCACTATAGGGCGTTTAGCCAAAAGCCAATGATCGGACACACTCTTGGTTGTAGCGAGGATTTACACAGAATTGGCCATAAAAGTGATGCAATTTGGCGCATGCTGCTGGCACACTAGCGTTCGTTTTGTCGAGGGGCAAAAGGCGTAGTGGTAAATTGATATTTTTTGAATCACTTTGGTGCAAATTGAAAATAATATGCATTAAATTGGTGCAATGTATTTTTTGGCGAGTTTGCCTTATTGCTGGAAAGCCTTATTTTTAAACGCTTATTGCTATTTTCCCTAAATGGCATATATTTTGCCCCTTTTCTGACACCCTAGTCTTGCCCCGCTCACCGAAATGAGTCGCGAGCCCGGATGAAGTGGGGAAAATTTTCAGGTAAACCGCCCTTTTGGACTGTTTACCGGCCGCAATAACAACTTTCACAATCCGTAGCCTTCGGGCTATTACAACTTGGAGGCATTCAATGTCTAAGACTTTAGACCTGATCAAAGAACACGAAGCTCGCTGGATTGATTTGCGCTTCACCGATTTCAAAGGTAAAGAGCAGCATGTAACTTTCCCATCAAGCGTGGTTAACGACAGCTTCTTCGTTGATGGCAAAATGTTCGATGGTTCTTCTATCGCTGGCTGGAAAGGTATTAACGATTCCGACATGATCCTGATGCCGGACGATTCAACTGCCGTTTTGGACCCTTTCTACGACGAAGCGACCATCAACGTGCGTTGTAACATCGTTGAGCCTGCAACCATGCAAGGTTACGACCGCGACCCACGCTCTATCGGCCTGCGCGCTGAAGAGTACCTGAAATCAACTGGTCTGGGCGACGTTGCCCTGTTTGGTCCAGAGCCAGAATTCTTCATCTTCGACAGCGTTCATTTCCACTCAGGTATGGGCGGCGCTTTCTACAAGATCAAATCTGAAGAAGCTGCATGGCAATCAGGTGATGACGTGGAAGGCAAACACGGCCACGCTCCACGCGTAAAAGGCGGTTACTTCCCGGTTGCTCCAATCGACTCACTGCACGACATTCGTGGTGCTATGTGTAACGCGATGGAAGCTATGGGCCTGGAAATCGAAATCCATCACCATGAAGTTGCTAACGCTGGCCAATGTGAAATCGGCGTAGGCGCTAACACGCTGGTTAAGAAAGCGGACGAAGTACAAATCCTCAAGTACTGCGTACACAACGTTGCGCACCAATACGGTAAGACCGCTACCTTTATGCCGAAGCCTCTGATCGGTGATAACGGTTCAGGTATGCACGTTCACCAGTCTTTCTCCAAGAACGGCAAAAACCAATTCGCTGGCGACGCTTACGCTGGTTTGTCTGAAACTGCCCTGTACTACGTTGGCGGTATCATCAAGCACGCTAAAGCATTGAACGCTTTCTGTAACGCGTCTACCAACTCTTACAAGCGTTTGGTTCCAGGTTTTGAAGCTCCAGTAATGCTGGCTTACTCTGCACGTAACCGCTCTGCTTCTATCCGTATTCCTTACACTGTTGGTGAGAAAGCCAAGCGTATTGAAACCCGTTTCCCTGATCCAACTGCTAACCCATACCTGTGCTTCGCTTCATTGCTGATGGCGGGTATCGACGGTGTTCTGAACAAGATCCATCCGGGCGAAGCAGCGACCAAAGATCTGTACGATCTGGAGCCGGAAGAAGAAGCAGAAATCCCACAAGTGTGTTCTTCTCTGGAAGAAGCACTGGCTAACCTGGAAGCAGACCATGACTTCCTGTTGGCTGGCGGTGTGTTCTCTAAAGACTTCATCGATGCTTACATCGACCTGAAGAAACAAGAAATCCAACGCATCAACATGACTCCGCACCCAGTAGAGTTCGAACTCTACTACAGCGTGTAAGTCTTGCTGGAAGGCTAAGCGGGCTTCGGTCCGGTTAATCTGTGAAAAAGCCCGCACCGGCAACGGAGCGGGCTTTTTCTTTGTGGGACGCGAGAGTACTCTAGGGAAAACGTATTGGATGAGGGGAAGGTAATGCGAAGTCTGCTGGTGGTTATGGTTTTACTGTCTCAGGTAGCTGTGGCGGATGTGTACAAAACCGTGGATAAAGACGGCAACATCAAATACACCGATAAACCCAGTACCGAAAGCGCTGAAAAGCTGGAGTTACGCGAGATCAATACCGTGCCGGGTGCCCAACCTCAGGCCTTTCCTCAATCAGTGCCTGTCGATTCAGTTGATGCCCAGTCCGCCGCACTCAATTACCAAATAACCATTATCAGTCCACGCAATGATGTCACTATACCGGTTGGCCAGCGCGATCTGGCGATAGCCATTAATCTCAAACCCGAGCTTAAGCAGGGCCATCTGCTGGTGTACTTTATGAATGGCGAATTGCTGGAAGAGACGACCATGAACAACATCATCGTCAAAGATGTTCCGCGCGGCACCCACACAGTCGTAGTGGAAGCGATTGATGAAAATGGTCGATCATTGGGCACCTCTGCCCCTATTATCGTGAACATTATTCGCCCAAACATTCATAACAATGCCCTTTCAAAGCCCACACCAAAATAGTCGCACCAAATTGGTGCTATCATTTTCCTGAAAATCCCCAAAATGGACGACTGCGGCAGCTAAATCCGCCGAATCAAGCCTATTTCTAACTTGGTTTGGTTTTTGCAGTACTGCCCATGCCCATTGTCGAGGCGTTCAGGAGAGCAGTAGCTAGTGAGTCCGCGCGATATCTACAAACCCATACTGGATAGCTTGAGTACCGCCATTATTTTGGTGGATACCGACCTGCTGCTGTGCCATATGAACCCTGCTGCTGAAGCCCTGCTCGCCATGAGTTGCGAGAGCAACACCGGCGAACCAATCACTTACTTTTTTTATGAATCGGATGAAACTGACCGTCAGCTTAAGCTAGCAGCGGCGCAGGCGAATCACTACACCAAGCGCCACGCTGAATGGCGTTTACTCAGTGGCGGCTCCATCACTGTGGATTACACCGTCACCCCGTTTGGCGATCACGATGGCTTGATCATTGAGATCCAGCCGATCGACCGGTTGCTGCGTATCAGCCGCGAAGAGATGCTCACTACCTCCCACGAAACCACCCGCAACCTGGTGCGCGGTATGGCGCACGAGATTAAAAACCCCCTCGGTGGCATTCGCGGAGCAGCGCAATTGTTGGCGCGCGAGCTACCTAATTCCGGCTTGACCGAATACACCAACATTATCATTGATGAGGCGGACCGCCTGCGTAATCTAGTTGACCGCATGCTAGGCCCGAACCAATTGCCCAAATGGCAGTCGCTCAATATCCACGAGGCGATTGAGCGGGTGGCCAATATCATCAAGGCTGAAAGCAGCGACGCGATCAAAATTGTGCGCGATTACGACCCGAGCATCCCCGCCATGCAGGGCGACAAGGAGATGTTGATCCAGGCATTGCTCAACATAGTGCGCAATGCCATGCAGGCGCTTGTCGAAGCCAATGTCCTCAATGGTGTGATTCAGCTGCGCACGCGCATTCAGCGCCAATACACCATCGGCCGCAAACACCATTCGTTGATCTGCCGGGTTGACATCATCGACAACGGCCCGGGCATTCCCGCCGATATGATCGAAAACATTTTCTACCCGATGATCTCCGGCCGCGCCGAAGGTACGGGGCTTGGCTTGACCATTTCGCAACACCTTATCCATCAACATCATGGCCTCATCGAGTGCCAAAGTGAGCCGGGCAAAACCCGTTTCTCACTCTACTTACCAATGGAAGCGCAACATGCAGAAGTCTAATAAAGTCTGGATTATTGATGATGATCGCTCGATCCGCTGGGTGCTGGAAAAAGCCCTGCAAGGTGCGAACATTGAAACCCGCGTGTTTGACTCGGGCGATAGCGCCATGAGCCAGCTCAACCGCGATACGCCCGATGCCATCATCAGCGATATCCGTATGCCGGGTACTGATGGCCTGACCTTGCTCGGCAATCTGCACAATACCCATCCGCAGATCCCGATCATTATCATGACCGCCCATTCGGATCTGGATAGCGCCGTTGCGGCCTATCAAGGCGGGGCGTTTGAATACCTGCCCAAACCCTTCGATGTGGATGATGCCGTTGCGGTAACCCAGCGCGCGCTCGCCCATGCACAAGAGCAAAAAACCGAACACGGTGCCGAGACTGCGCTGGAGACCAATACCGAAATCATCGGCGAAGCGCCGGCGATGCAGGAAGTGTTTCGCGCGATTGGCCGTTTGTCGCAATCCAACATCACCGTACTGATCAACGGCCAGTCGGGCACCGGTAAAGAGTTAGTGGCGCGCGCGCTTCATCGCCACAGCCCGCGCCGCAATGAACCCTTTATCGCGCTGAATATGGCGGCAATTCCCAAAGACTTGATGGAATCCGAACTGTTCGGCCACGAAAAAGGTGCCTTTACCGGTGCGGCTGCACAACGTCAGGGGCGGTTTGAACAGGCCAACGGTGGATCACTGTTCCTCGACGAAATCGGCGATATGCCTGCCGAAACCCAGACCCGTTTGTTGCGCGTATTGGCCGATGGCGAGTTCTATCGCGTTGGTGGCCACACCCCGGTGAAAGTGGATGTGCGCATCATCGCTGCAACCCACCAAAATCTCGAAACCCTGGTAGCTGATAACCGTTTCCGCGAAGACTTGTTCCATCGCCTGAACGTGATCCGTATCCACATCCCCAAGCTGGCCAACCGCCGTGAAGATATCCCCAAGCTGGCGCGCTTCTTCCTGCACAAAGCGGCGACCGAGCTGAATGTCGATCCGAAAGTCCTGCTGCCGGAGACCGAAGAATACTTCTGTACCCTGCAATGGCCGGGTAACGTGCGCCAGCTGGAGAACACTTGCCGCTGGATCACCGTAATGGCATCCGGGCGCGAAGTACATATTGAAGATTTGCCGCCCGAGCTGCTGGAAAACAAAGAAACTAGCACGCCCGCCGATGACTGGGAAAAAGCCTTGCGTCATTGGGCTGACCAAGCCTTAACACGAGGCCAACACCAATTGCTGAGTGAGGCAGTGCCGACCTTCGAGCGCGCATTGATCGAAACCGCTTTGAAATACACCGCTGGCCGTAAACGCGATGCTGCGAACTTGCTGGGCTGGGGGCGCAACACGCTCACCCGCAAGCTCAAGGAGTTGGGTATGGCCGGTGGCAATGACCCCGATGGCGACGGCGATGATTAATTGCTGAAGCGCTCGGCTTGGGGTTGAGCCAGTTCCGGTTTATGCCGGCAGCTCACCCCCGAAAATTCTTACTATATTCTCCTTGGCATTAAAAACATCTTTTTAGATCTTCTTTTCTTCTTCGCGCAGCTTTCCAAAGCTGTGTCTATACTCTGCTAACTGGTATACAACAGCCGTTGGTTCCACCGGCTCATTACTACAGCTCACTAAATCATCGTCTGTATACCGCCATAAAAAGCAATCGCCCCAGCATCTGGTTACATCAATCCTCAAGATTGGTGCCGATTTGCCGCAAATAACACTGGGAACTCCAAATAAGTCTAATAGCCGAATATTTTCGGGGGAAACATGGTACAAAAATCCTTACTCACCAAATTGATGATGGTGCTGACTATTGCCATGGTGGCAATTGCCATAATCGTGGCGTTTACCAATTACAAAATCGCGTCGAGTACGCAAGAAAAAAAGCTGGAGGCGGAGACCTCGGCGATGATTGCGCTGACCAACAGTTCGATTTTGGAGGCAGTCTTCGCCTACGATTTCCAGCAGATTGAGGCTATCGCCAAGTCGCTGGTGAACACCTCGCTGGTGACCTCGGTGAATGTAGTGGACCATCGTGGCCAGTCGCTCGCCAAGGCAGCGGATGATGATCGCAGCGAAAACCAGATCTCCCGCACTGCCATCCCGATCGTCTATAACGGCAGCACCATTGGCAGCTATGACATCAGTTTTTCTACCCAGGAATTAAGTG
>NZ_JBRFPI010000263.1:0-6464 GCF_053579595.1 Cellvibrio sp. | reverse complement strand
ACCACGAGCAAGAGGTCCCCGCACCTCGGCTCCAATACGCGCCGCGTGTTGTTGCGCTTCAGTGCTTGAATGAGCCATCTGTGTTGGCGCAAAACGCGCGGGGGTAATAAACCGGCCGTGGTTATCGATAGCGTAAATCTCGCCCGAGCGACCGGTGCGCCCTTTAAAAAAAATCGGGAAAAAACTCGACTGGGTATTAAAGCGCAAACAAAAATAACCGGGCGCTGTGACTTCTGATTCAAATAACACACACATATTTTGCATGAGCGTGCCCGCAGGTTGCAGGCCGCGCGGTCCATCGATTGCACGCACTGCTGCTACCGGGCGCGAAATAGCAGGATGCCGGGCGAGCGCTTTATCAAGCACCTCCATCGTCTCAGGCAAGCGCACAGGTTGTTTGCGATACTCTTTGCTGCTGGCCGCCACCAGAATTCGCTCATGATTAATGACTGAAAAACCATCAAAGCCCATCACCATCAATACCGGATACAACCATTCGCGCAGGGCCTCATGGGTTTGAGGATTATCGCCTTGCTCCAACAACACCTGCTTTAATAGGGTTTTGCCTTGAGTGGAGTTTGCGAGCATGTGAATAGCCGCAAGATTCTGCTGTTGCCAGAGTTGGATAAGTTCAGTGAAGGAATTGAGCGAAGTTTGCAGATGCGCACGCACAATCCGCTCCTGGCTGGAATGGATATGACGCAATGCGAGCGTGGTGAAAAAAAACAGCAGCACTATAGCGAGCGCTGCTGACAACAGGGTGGGATTAACCAGCGAGAAAAAATGAAAGTATTTGTTTACCCGAGACTTGTTTGGCATATGGTGTGTTTACGTTGTAAATCCTGTTCGACCCAGCCCATCAGCTCGCGCCCAGGCATGGGGCGTGCCAGCAGGAAGCCCTGCGCCTGTTTACAGCCCAGGCTTTTGAGCAAGTGTAGCTCGGCTTCTGTCTCTACACCTTCTGCAACGGTAGTAATTCCCAAACGCTGGCCCATTTCGATGGCCGATTTCAAAATATTGCGGATATATTGCCGCGCCGGAGCGCCCTGGATAAACGAGCGATCAATTTTCAATTCAGAAAAGGGGAAGCGCGACAGCTGCTGCATAGACGAAAAACCGGTGCCGTAATCGTCGATGGAAATACCAAAACCTTTCAAACGCAAACGGCTGATAGTGGCCAACGCTGAAGGCAAATCGACCACCAATGCACTTTCGGTAATTTCAAAAGTAATAAAGTGAGCGGGTATGCCCTGACGAATTACGCGCTGGATAATTTCGTTAGCGAGATTAAATTCGGCAAGTGATTTGGCCGAGAGGTTAATTGCCACTGGAATATATTGCCCCAACTCCCACCAGCCATTCATATCTTGCAATACCTGATCGAGCACAGAGAGAGTCAAATCGCCAATCAAGCCATGCTCTTCCGCGAGCGGAATAAACACGCCGGGTGGAATCCAATCGCCCTGCAAGTTTTTCCAGCGCGCCAGCGCTTCCACGCCCGCCACCTTCATAGTTTCAAGATCAATTTTGGGCTGGTAATAAACCTGGATTTTGGCGCGGTCTAGCGCCGTTTTTAATTGTTCAACATCGGTTTCTATCGGCGGACGCACCTGATCGGGCGGGCAGATACCTGTGTTGTAACTGTTGAGTGCATCGGCCAATTCAACCGGGTTGACCGGTTTGCGAAAAGCGCCGAGCAAATTAATACCCAAGGCTTCCGCCATAGTAGCAACTGCGCTGATAAGCACTTCATCGGAACTGCTGGCCAAGACGACAGCGGGTTTGTGTGGCAATTGCGCGAGTTGTTGCAATACTTCGATGCCATCCATAACCGGCATTTCCAAATCCAGCAACATCACCGCAGGGATTTTTTCGAGCAGGGCGAGCTGATCCAGCGCTAATTTGCCATTGGCCGCTTCATACACCTGACTCACGCCAAACGCACGCAGGCACATATGCGCGCTGTATCTGTGCATGCTGCTATCGTCAACCACCATCACCCCTTGCTGCACAATATCGCCGTGCAAATTGAGCGAAGGGTTTTGGCTAGCCGATGTATTAAGTGAAATCATATGTCGCTCACTGGCTCCGAGATGCGGAAGAATAGCAAATTTACACAGGTTAACAGCAACAGGTTGCGCGCAATCTGGCATACCTTAACTCGCTACGCGCCTGAGTACAGACGTCACTGCAGCGGGCTTGCGATAAATCGATGGGCTAACCGCTTTAATACCGAGATTCAAACCCTGCAAACTTTCGCAGTGACCCAGAATCAACCAGCCACCAGGGCGCAGTGATTGCAGCATATTCTCGATCACTTTTTGCTTTGTGGCGTTATCAAAATAAATCAGCACATTGCGCAAAAAAATCACATCAAATTGTTCATTGGTTTCGCGCGGGTGCAACAGATTATGCTGCTCAAAGGTGATGCGTGAGCGCAGCGAGGGCACTACTGCCAACATACCTTCGTATTCACCAATACCGCGGCGGCAATAATTTTTTAAATAATCCGCCGGAATGTGGTTTATGCGCTCGGCGCGATACACACCAGTGCGCGCATGTTCCAATACTTTGCCGGAAATATCGGTAGCCAAAATGTCCCAATCGCATTTACCCAAGGTGTCGGCCAATACCATTGCAATGCTGTGTGGTTCTTCACCGGTAGATGAAGCCGCACACCAAACACGCATTTTGTTAGGTCCTTGCTGCGGAATAATTTCATCGCGCAAAAAATTAAAATGCGCTGGCTCGCGGAAGAAATAGGTTTCGTTGGTGGTGAGTAAATCCAACATGGTGCTGCGCTCTTGTGCACCAGCAGGACTGGAAACGTAAGCGAAATAGGTCTCGTAGTCTTTGTGCCCGAACAACTCCAGACGACGCCACAGACGGCCAGTTACCATCGCCGTTTTATCGGCACCAATAATGATACCCGCAGTGCGATACACATAATCGCGGATCTTATGGAAAGCAAATGGGCTGATGTTGGAATGTGTACTCATAATCCTGGCCGTTACTGGGTTCGTCATGATGGGCAAAGGTGCCGATTATTGAAAAGATCCTTGATCTCACAGTGCGGTGCTTCGCCCTGAGGGGAGTCACCTTCATTGGTTCCCAGTGTGCGGGTTTGGCAAAAAAGTCGTGAGAGTAAAAATACTCAGGTGGCGTGAGGGATAACACCTAGTGGGTCAATACCTAGCGGGGTGAGTCTAGTGGCAGGCAAACGTAGAGGGGGATTAACCAAGGTGAAAACGGAACGTGACTCACCTGTAAAAGGGAAATTAAGCGATTGAAAATAAAGGAAATTTTCGAAATCAACTAACGGCTCGCCACCGGCATCATAAAATCACGCATTAATTCCATCGCCGAATTAACGCGCAATTTTTCCATAATACGCGCGCGATGGTTTTCTACCGTGCGCACACTCAGGTTGAGTTTTCCGGCGATATCTTTGCTGGGTAAACCATCGAGCACCGCCTGCAAGACTTCCTGCTCTTTGGGCGTTAGCAGTGCGATGCGCGCTTCGCGTGTGGCCAAATGTAGCCGCTGTTGGTGGAGCTGGCGGCTGAGTGAAAGAGCAGCTTGCAGCTTCTCCAGAAACTGGTGGCCATTGATGGGTTTCTCAACAAAATCGAACGCGCCCTGCTTCATGGCCTCTACCGCAGCGCTCACCTCCGCATAACCGGTGACGATAATCAGCGGAGGCGGCACGGCGTAGCGTTGTTGCAAGACCTTGTGCAGTTGCAAACCACTCACACCGGGCATGCGCATATCGGTGATCACACATTCGCAGGGACGCGGGGAATAGGCATCCAGAAAGGCTTCAGCACTGCTGAAACACACTGGCTCAACGCCGGTAGATTCAACAATCCCGCTCATCAACTCAAGGGTAATACTGTCGTCGTCGATCAGATAAGCAGTGGCTACAGCTGTTCTATTCATGGAGCACTCATCATTAAACACGTCTGATTGATACCTAAATGCTATTTGAGTGTAGCAGAATGCGCCAAAATTACCGCCCGGCCTTGCTTGCGTTAACACGGCATCTCCGTTAAAAAGCCGCCACCTACCGATGCACATTTTTCCTACGACGAGCCAGCTATGAACAGATCAGTCTCTCCCGACTATTTACAGCGCTTTGGCGGCCTTGCGCGCCTGTACGGGCAAGACGCACTGCCAGCCCTCACCAATGCCCATTTTGTTGTGATTGGATTGGGCGGTGTAGGCACCTGGGTAGCGGAAGCCTTGGCACGCTCGGGGGTGGGTGAACTGACCCTGATCGAGATGGATGAAGTCTGTGTCACCAATACCAACCGCCAATCGCATGCGCTTAAATCCAATCTCGGGCGGCCAAAAAACCAGGTGATTACCGAGCGCTTACGCGATATTAACCCCGAGCTGGTGATTCATTCGATTGAGGATTTTATCGATCAGGACAATATGAAAACCTTGATCGGCAAACAGCACCATGTAGTGATCGATGCAATTGATGCCGCGCATTTAAAAGCGCGCCTGGTGGCTTATTGCCTGGCGATCAAAGTGCGCCTGATCACCATCGGCTCCTCTGGCGGGAAACGCAATCCGCAGGCGGTAACGGTAGATGATTTGGGGCGCAGTATCAGCGACCCCATGCTCGCCAAGGTGCGTACGCAACTCTATCGCCACCACAATTTTGCGCGCGATAAAAACCGCAAATTCCGCGTCGATGCCGTCTACTCCACCGAGCAAATGGTCTACCCGCAACCCGATGGTTCCGTGTGCATGGATAAACAGGCGCTGGCCGATGGCGTGAAACTGGATTGCGCGGGCGGTTTTGGTTCCAGCGTAATGGTAACGGGAACCTTTGGTTTTATCGCGGCAACGCGGGCGATTGAGCGTTACCTTGATAAACAGATGGGTGATAAACAGATTGGGGACAAACAGAAAAAATCGACTGATTAACGTTGATCGCCCACCAACATCAAGGCGCGCTCGATAATACGATTGAAACCATTATTGCGTGAGGGTGTGAGATGTTTCTCTAACCCTAACCCCCGCATGGATTGCGCAAGATCCCCCGCACTAATCTGCGCGGAAGTTTTACCATTCAACTGCACCAGCAATAGCACCGCCAACCCATTCATCACACTGCTATCGGAAGCAAACGCAAAATAGTGCCGCTCACCTTCCTGTTCATGTACCAGCCAGACTGGTAATTCACAACCTTTAATCAAGTTTGCGGGCAGACGCATATCCGGTTTGGGGCTGAGCAACTTACCCCACTGGATAATCAACTTGTACTGCTGCTGCCAATTAGAGGCAGCCATTAATTCGGGCAGTTTTACGGCACCAAGGTCATCGCGAAAAATCACGCAGGAATACTCAAACTGTAGGACGGAAAGCGATTATAGAGGCAAGCGCAAACTTTAAGAATCTTTACCGTACACCAACACTTATGCTGCAATTCTGCAGTTAGAATACAACCACACACAATAATTGCTGCACGACAGCAAAGTAAGATCACCACTCCCGCCCAGCTCTCGCGAATGATAAATACCCGATTTATCCACCGAGGGATGTATATGAAATCATTTTTATCCGCTGTCAGTGCAACACTATTTGCCTTTGTACTCAGCGCCTGCAGCTCATTGCAGACTGCGCAACCACAGGCTGAAACCACACCAACGTCGCCCAAAATAATTGCCTACTACATGGGTGACGGTTCAGATTTGCAGCGCTACAACGTTGGCCAACTCACCCATATCATCTACAGCTTTTTGCACTTGACCGGCAATCAACTCAGTTTTGATTCAGATAAAGACAAACAAGCACTGCAGCGTTTGGTCGCGCTAAAAAAACAATATCCCAAGTTGAAAGTTATGCTGTCGCTCGGCGGTTGGGGCGGTTGTGAAACCTGCTCGGATATTTTTAACAGTGCAGAAAACCGCAAAATATTTGCGCAATCTACACTCGCAATTATTGAGGAATACCAAGCCGATGGAATTGATCTGGATTGGGAATATCCGACAATTGCCGGTTTTCCAGGCCATAAGTATGCGACCTATGACCGCACTAATTTCACTGCGCTAATCCAGGAATTGCGCGCCGTATTTGGCAGCCGCTACGAATTGAGTTTTGCCGCGGGCGGGTTTGATAGTTTTTTAGAAACCGCCGTGGATTGGGACGCAATTATGCCGCTACTGGATAACGTCAACCTGATGACCTACGACATAGTGAATGGAGCAACACCGCATACCGGCCACCACACCGCACTCTATTCCACACCACAACAAAAAGACTCCACCGATAACGCTGTACAGTTTTTATTGCGCAAAGGCGTAGCGCCAGAAAAAATTATTATCGGCACCGCGTTTTATGCGCGAGTCTGGGAGCAAGTTAGCGCAACCAACAACGGTTTATACCAACCCGGTGTGCATATCGATGGCGCTGATTACAAAGAATTCGTCACCCGCTTTAACCCCGCGGAC
>NZ_JBRFPI010000262.1:0-6488 GCF_053579595.1 Cellvibrio sp. | reverse complement strand
CCAAAATGGCGAATTGGCGGTGAGCTGCTATAACTAATGGCGATATGAGCGCAAAAAAGTTGCAGGTTCAGCGGCTTGCGCGCAGAGCGATTATTTATGGGAACTCTCATGCGACCTTTTGTCCGTATATTCATGTCTTGTCTGCTATGGGTTGCCGCTTTGGCATCGGCGGATGAATTGGCCAAACCCCTTCCCGCCGATGTTCGGGTCATTATTGATATATCCGGCAGTATGAAAAAAACCGATCCGGAGAATTTGCGCAAACCGGCGGTAGATTTAATTGTGCGGCTCTTGCCCGATGCCAGCAAAGCAGGCCTGTGGACTTTTGGCCAGTCAGTCAATATGTTGATGCCGCACCGCGTAGTAGATCCACAGTGGCGCAGCGAAGGTGCTCAAAAAGCGGCGACGATTAATTCGGTTGCTATGTTTACCAATATTGGCGCTGCACTGGAAAAAGCAACAGAAGATTACGCAACGCCTGCACAAGATTATCGCCGCAATATTATTTTATTGACTGATGGTGTAGTGGATATCAGCAAAGAAGCTGTCGTCAATTTAAATGAACGCAAACGCGTACTGACCGAATTGTTGCCGCGCTTAAAAGCCTCTGACTACCGCATACACACTATCGCGCTGTCGGGAGATGCCGATCAGGAATTGATGAAAAAATTGTCCATCGCCACCGACGGTATTTTTGAAGTTGCCGATACTGCCGATGAATTGATGAGTACGTTTTTGCGGATATTTGATCAAGCTGTTCCCGCTGAACGTGTCCCTCTCGATGAAAATGGTTTTCTGGTAGATGCCAGCATACAGGAATTTACCGCGCTGATTTTTCGCCGCGCCGAGGTACCTGCAACAATTATTGTCGCACCCGATGGCAAAGAGTATAGCGGCACCGACCCGCAGAATAATGTCAATTGGTATCGCACCAGTAAATATGACTTGATCACTGTGCAGCAGCCCGTTCCCGGGCAGTGGAAAGTCAAAACGGATATGGCGCCCAATAGTCGCGTTACCGTGGTTAGCAATTTACAACTGGTTGTCGCCCCCCTAAAAAGCAACATTAAATCCAATCAGGCGTTGGACCTTGCCTATTCCTTTCAAGAGAATAGTCAAACGATTACTAATAAAGACTTTCTGGATTTGTTGACCGGTAAGGCATTGGTTTCCAATCAAGCCTCCCATGAAGTAGCGGAAATTGATTTGGCAACCGCGGCATCTGCAGACGGCATCTTCCAGCATTCCCTGAACGGTTTTGGCAATGAAGGGGAGTACGACGTCACTATCGTGATCGATGGAAAAACTTTCAAGCGCGAATTTGTCCATCACGTCAATATTACTGATTCAGCATTTAAGCTGGAAAAGCGCCTGGATGAGGCTAATGGTAAGAAAACCTACGTGTACACACTAACCGCTGATCTGGAAACGGTTGATGTAGACAAGACCAAAGTAACTGCCGTGATTAAAAACTCCAAAGACAATAATCTGGAGCGGCAGCTAAACACGATTGGTAAAGATCACTGGGAATTCTCATTTGCGCCGGTGCAAGTAGCGCGCTATGACATTGTGCTGCAAGTTGAGGGTATGCAAATTGATGGCAGCCCACTGACCGAAACAATCAAAGCAGATCAATTCTATTTTCCAGATGAGGCAAGCGTTCTCGCCGCTAAGCAACCAGTAAGTGAGGCGGCTTCATCGGTAGCTAGCGAACCCACTGCTGCAGCGGATCCTGCAACTGAAAAAGAGCATGAAGCTGAAGAGGAGTCGGATAATTTATTGCTGTATATCAGTATCGGGATCGGTAATTTACTGGTGTTGGTATTGGGGTATGTTGCCTATCGCCTGATCGCAGGCAAGGGCAATAAAGATGAATTGGCAGAAATTGAAAAAACGCTTGCAACGGATTCTGGTAGTTTGAAAAGCGACTCGGCCAAAAAAACCGCTATTGATGTCTCGGATGACCAGACGGCGCATATACCTATGGGAGATATGTCGGGTTCGGAGATGAGTATGTCAGATGATTTGATGGCGGATAATTTATTTCCGCTGGATAATATGGATGATCCTGATAGCGACAAAAAATAAATGCTTTTATGCCTCTGATTGATCCCGCTCTTTTATCTACGGATGATACGCCTTTTGTGTTGCAGCCGGTTGAGCCTGAGCGTTTTGCCCTGGTTGACCGTTTCTATCGCGCCCAAGGCTACAAAGTAAAATGCGCTGTGAATGAGCGTATTTATGCAATCGCCGACAACGATGAAGGCTTTATCGCTGCGGCTCGTTTGGTGCCGCAAAGTTCAGGGCATTATTGGCTGCGCAATTTGTTGGTCGCGAGCCATTGGCGTGGGCACGGCATAGCGACCAGGTTGATACAGAACGTCTTACCTGATCTGGCTCCACACGGATGCTATTGTTTTGCTCTTCCACATTTGACTGGTTTTTACACTGCATTGGGTTTTGCACACAATCCATCACACTGCCCCGAAGATATTCTTCGCACTTACAATACTTATCGCACCCGTGGCCGCGATTGGGTGCTTATGGGGTATATTCAAGGTTGAACTATTTCTCGCAATCCCCGCCATAGGCAAAAGCAAATGGCTGAGGATTTGATCCGCGTCTATAGTCATTACAAATCAAGTAGTTACTATTAATAAACAAGCAGGTTAATAAGGAGTCGCTTATGAATATTGATATCGGAATTTCCCAGCAACATCGTGAGGAGATTGCCCAGGGGTTGTCACGTTTATTGGCCGATACTTACACCCTCTATTTAAAAACCCACAACTTCCATTGGAATGTTACCGGCCCTATGTTCCAAACACTGCACCTGATGTTTGAAACCCAATACAACGAATTGGCACTGGCGGTAGATTTGGTGGCTGAGCGTATCCGCTCTTTAGGATTTCCCGCGCCTGGAACCTATAAACAATACGCCGCACTCAGCAGTATCAAAGAGGAAGATGGGGTTCCCGCTGCAAAAGACATGATCCGTCTGCTAGTAGAGGGACAAGAGGCGGTAGTGCGCACAGCGCGCTCGCTATATCACTCAGTAGAAGTGGCGAGTGATGAGGCCACCGCTGATCTGCTTACCCAGAGAATCCAGCTGCATGAAAAAACGGCTTGGATGCTGCGCAGTTTGCTGGAGTAAAACGCACTCTCGCGTTTAAGCAAATTATCTTTTATATCCTATAAACCCGGCTTGCCGGGTTTTTTTATTGTCTGAAAATTAGGCGTACAACTAGAGAGTTTTTTTTAGAACTCTGTCGTAAAACTGGGATGTGAGTAAATTCGTCACAATTTTTTACTAGCGAAACAAGAGTTGATTTTTATGTTAACTATTTGATTTTTATAGCTGTTTCAGGGTGATTTAAATAAATTCAATTAACTGAACTTCCCATGTTGAACATTAGTGTCATATTAGGACGCTGGTTTGACGCGAACTTGTGACTATGCGATGGGCTGAGAAGCTTTAAGCGACCAGCCTACTACAAAGGCAAGACCAGTATGGTAACTGGCTAAGGGATACGGCAATCCCAGGACATTTACTCCAGGAGAGTGATCCCGCACAGCAGGTTACGATAACAATAAACGGTTCGAGGATAAGTTCATGCAAAGACCAATCAACTTTAAGAAGAAGATCATCGCGAGCGCTATTGCTACCTACGCTTTGGCTGGGTTCAGTGGTGCAGCACTTGCACAAGACGGTAGCGTAGAAGAAGTTGTTGTTACCGGTATTAAAGGCTCCTTGCAACGCGCCATGGACGTTAAGCGCGAAGCAGTCGGTGTTGTAGACGCTATCTCTGCAGAAGACATCGGTAAGATGCCAGACTCCAACCTTGCAGAATCTCTGCAGCGTATCCCCGGCGTGTCTATCGATCGTGTGAACGGTGAAGGTAGTAAAGTGACTGTTCGTGGTTTGGGCAGTGGCTACAACCTGGTGACTCTAAACAGTCGTCAAATGCCGGCATCGTCTTTCGGTACCAGCCGTTCATTCGAATTTTCCAACTTGGCCTCTGAAGGTATTTCAGGCGTTGAGGTTTTCAAAAGTGGTCGTGCCGATGTGCAGTCTGGTGGTATGGGTGCATTAATCAACATTCAGACCCCTCGTCCGCTCAGCAGCCCAGGTTTAAATGCCGTTGTATCAGGAAAGGCGGTTAGAGATGACTCCTCTGTTATTGAAGGTGGTGTAACTCCGGAGATTTCCGGTTTGTTTAGCAACACCTTTGCCGATGACAAAATTGGTGTCTCCTTGACTGGTAGCTATCAAGAGCGTGACAGCGGCAATCGCCAATCCCAAGTGAGCGGTTGGTTTGTTCATGATAAAGATAAGGGTACAGGTGGTTGGGATGACTTGCCTGGTAGTTATACAGATGTGCCGGAAGGTAGAAGCCGTGCGCTTCCATCCGAGATCATGTACCGCGTTAATGAAGTAAACCGCAAGCGCACAAACGCTCAGCTGACTATTCAGTACCAACCGGTAGAAAGACTGACCGTAACCGCTGATTACCTCTACGTTACGCAAGAGCGTGAAGAGAACAACTTCGGTACTGGCCTGTGGTTTACCCGCCCGAATGATGGTTCACTCGACATTGTGTGGAGCGATACCAATCCGGCCTATCCGCTTTCGTACTCTGAAGTCGCAAGAACCAAAGAGCTTAACTATGTTATTAACCACAACCAAGCTAAGTCTGATCTTAAATCAGCCGGTTTGAATGTTCAGTGGGATGTGACCGATAACCTGGTAGTGCAGTTGGATGCACACAACTCAGACTCTTACTCTGGTCCGAATGGCAAGTGGGGTGGTAATAACCAGTTCCACTTCGGGATTATTGACGACTATAAGGTAAGCGTTGATTTCACCAAGAAATACCCGCTGATGCAGTTCGAATATGCAGATGGCCGTGATCAGGTGATACCCGATACTTCCCGTATGCAGTTGACTAACAACATTTTCCGCGTACAGGATCAAGATTCTGCGGTAGATGAATATCAATTGAAAGGTACTTATACCTTTGATGATAGTTTCATCGACAACATTAAAGCAGGTGCAGGCACTAACGAAATTACCAACAAGTATTATTTCCTCGGTCTTCAACAGCAAAACCAGGGTACTTGGGGGGGCGTACAAGGGGCTAATGGTGTTGGAGATATTCCACAGTACTACTGGATTATTGACAGACTGACCAACTACTTTGATAACAGTGAGTTCAGTAGCCCTAACTTCCAAAACACGATTGTTCGCGCTAATTGGGATGAATTGTTGGATGTGAGTGCAAGACTTTATGGTACCGATTCCGGTTTTTGCCCAAAAGCTTATTGCACTACCCGCGACAATACCAAGGCTAACGACGGTTTGAATGACGATTTAACAATCGAAACCACTGACTTTGCTTACGTACAGTTTGGTTTCAAGCCAGAGATTGCCGGTATGGAATCTAACTTGGCAGTCGGTGTGCGTTATGAAACTACCGATGTTGAGTCATCCCAATATGTATCTGCTTATCAGTCTTTGGTGAATTGGGAAGGTGGTAACGAATATAACCTGACATCTGCTGGTAGCGAGTACGGTTTCTCCACTGGTAGCTACTCCAAAACCCTACCGAACCTCGATTTTGATATCTCTTTGACGGATGATATTAAAGCGCGTGCGTCGTTCAGCAAAACTATCGCGCGTGCTGACTTTGCCGATTTGAGGGGTGGCTTCAACTGGAATGCTGCACCGCGTAGCAGCGTGGTGACTGGCTCATCTGGTAACCCTAATCTGAAACCAATGGAGTCAACCAATTTTGATCTTTCAGCAGAGTGGTACTACTCAGATGCCAGCTATGTGTCGCTAGGTTACTTCAAAAAAGATGTTGCTGACTTCATCGGTGGTTCTGCTCCTCAAAAAGGTTCTACAGCAGATTTACCGGGTGGTATATCCGAGCCTTTCCGTACGCCTTTCCAAGGTGCACGCTGGAATGAGGCTGTTGCGGCTCTTGGCGGTAATCCTACTCCCCCGCAAATTTCTGCTTGGATCCGTGAAAACCGTCCTGAGTGGGTAAATGCGAAAGGTCATATTCCGGCAGTGGCAGGTGATCCAATTCTAGACTACGAGATAAGCCGACCAATTAACAACAAAGATGCATCTATCGATGGTATTGAAATTGCGTGGCAGCATACTTTTGGTGAGTCAGGCTTTGGCTTCCAGGCGAATGCTACTGTAGTGGATTCCGATACCGAGTTTGACAATGCATCAACTGGTGAGCAGTTCGCTGTGTATGGTTTGAGTGACTCTGCCAACTTTATCGGTTTCTACGATAAAGATGGTCTGCAAGCCCGTCTTGCTTATAACTGGCGTGATGACTTCTTGAATAGTTACGCAGGTTATACCGAAGCCTATGGTCAGTTGGATGCCAGTGTAAGTTACGATCTCACTGACAACTTGACTGTGTCTATGGAAGCGTTGAACTTGACTGATGAGGACACTCGCACCTATGTAC
>NZ_JBRFPI010000261.1:0-6489 GCF_053579595.1 Cellvibrio sp. | reverse complement strand
TTTGCGCTCATATCGCCATTAGTTATAGCAGCTCACCGCCAATTCGCCATTTTGGGCAATAGGGAGTTTTGTAAAAAGTGGTTCGTCAAAAACCAAAAAGCCAGCGCTATGGCTGGCTTTTGATTGCACTAGACAAACTGAATAAGGCTTAACGAACGGCGCGGATCGGTTCTTCATGCAGCAACTCATCGCGCGCAATACGCTCCTCGCGGCTTAGGTTACGCGTGCTGGCGGTGCGACGAGTGTTAGGGGAAAAGTCGTAATCATCCTGTATTTCCGGATGCACATAACCCTTTGCAGATTGACCTTTAGAATAATCCTGTTCATTTGATGAATGTGTTTTACCGCGTGTGAGCAATTGGTAGATTAGCGACAAAACCAAGGTACCAATCCAAAAACCCAGCATCACTTTCAGCGTCGGTTTAATAATGACAAAACCACCGTCCATATACCCAAACACCAGAGTATAAATCGCAGGCGCCATGGTCATGCTTTCAGCATCAATGGCATAAGGAGTGAATAAAATCACCATCACTGTAATAACAAAAAAATGTACCCATGCGCGCCCGGCGCGACGAAACAATAACCAAGTTGCAAGGCTGCAACCAATCGCACCTATAAGGTACATCATCCAGGCATATTGATAGTCAGTCATATTTTCCACAATCAAGTCTCCTTTCGGCCCATCATCAGTGACCGCAGTCGATTAATTAACCCAACGTACAACATGGTCTTCCAAATCATCCAGATCGACGGTGTTTTCATGCACAACCCGGCCACGCACAGATATACCGGCAGAGTGCACTGATTCGGGATCACCAGAGATCAGCGGGTGCCAGTCAAAAAGAGGAATTCCCTCGGCCACCAACCGGTAGGCGCAGGTTTCCGGTAACCAGTAAGTATCTTGCACGCTTGCAGGAGTCAGCACTGCGCAAGCTTCCACCAAGCGCTGACGCTCAGTGTATTCCTGACAGCGGCAAGTGTCATGATCCAAATAGCGACAGGCGACCTTGGTGTAATACACATCGCCAGTGTCTTCATCTTCCAATTTATGCAGGCAACACTTGCCACAACCGTCACACAGGGATTCAAACTCCTCAGGCGACATTTGTTCAAGTGTTTTCGCGAGCCAAAAAACCTGTTGTGCCATTGTCTATCCAGATAGGTAAAAAGTGGCCGAATTAATGACCCGACAATTTGGAATTGAGTGAGCGCAACCGCTCGGCTTCCGGGTCGCGGTCGTTGCGGGGCGGTAATTGCAAATAAAAACCTTGTTTCTCAAGGCTTTCCGCCACTTTTTCCACGCTTGCGTGAGCCAGCTTTTTGCCCGGTGTTAACAACAACACCATCGCTTGCTGGGGCTTACCAAACACCCTTAGCAACTCCTCGGGTACCTTGCTAAGGCCCTCTTCTTTTTTCACGTAGAGGTACATGCCCTCTTCTTTTGGGCTGCGATAAATTTCACAAATAATTTTCATAAACAATAAACGTCGCTTTAGAGAATGTCAGACTGCAGTGATTGTGTTTGGGCGATCTCAAGCAAGCCTTCGCCAATCAACGCAAAGCGCCAGCCCAGCAAACGCGCAGGCAATTGGTATTTACCGCCATTCATTCCAGAACGCACCAGATGCTCGTAATCTTTTTTGCGAATCAATACTTCCGGCGGTAACTGCGCTTGTTCTGCATATTCACGCACATAATTTTTTAGTGTTTTCATCAGCGGCCCTTCACTCTGCGCGAGTGGAGGATCGAGACGCGCAGGCCAACTCGATTCGTCTAACTCAAGCGCATCACGCACAATTTGTAAAATGGTTTCCGCGTCATTTTTCAATGTGCGCGAAGGGATATCCGGCACCTTGGACAGGTGCGCCAGATCCTGAACTTTTTTGCGCGCAATTTCCCACAGCGACGGCTCTTTGATTAAACGGTTACGCGGTAAATCACGCGCACGTGCTTCACGTTCGCGCCAAATACATAACTCTTTTAGTATCGCTAATTCTTGCGGGCGCAACTTCCAGGCAAAACCGACCTTTTGGTAAGCGTCACTATAATCTTCTGCCTTGCGCGCATTGGTCACCAAATCTGCACAATCGCTTTTAACCCATTCCAATCGTTCGCTGGCCTTGAGCAATTGCAATAATTTTCCGTACACAATTAACATGTGCGCAACATCCAGCGCGGCGTAATTTAATTGCGCGATGCTAAGCGGGCGTTGCAACCAATCGGAACGAGTTTCATCTTTGGGGATTTCAATGGCTAACACACTTTTAACCAATCCCGAATAACCCAAACTAAAACCCAATCCGGCAAATGCGGCGGCGATTTGGGTATCAAACAAGGGCGCGGGCACAACACCCAACCAACGCTGAAATACTTCCAGGTCTTCCGAGCAGGAATGCAAGACTTTTGTCACCGCAGTATCGAGCATTAGCTCGCGCAGCGGCGCAAGATTACTGATCGTCAATGGATCAATTAAATAACAGCCTTTGCCATCGCCAATTTGCAGCAAGCCCGCGATAGGATAAAACGTATCGCTGCGCATAAACTCGGTATCGACTGCAATCGCCGCTTGTTTGCGCCAAGTGGCGCAGAGTTCAGTTAACTGATCATCCTGATCAATCCAGATAGGTTCACTCGGAATCAACATTAAAATTACAAACTTCTGCGAGAGGAAAAAGCGTGAGCAAGTGTACCACCATCGATAAATTCCAACTCACCGCCGAGTGGAACACCATGGGCAATACGCGAAACAGTCACATTAAGATTCTTGGCTCGCTCACTAATGTAGTAAGCCGTCGCCTCACCTTCTACGGTGGGATTGGTTGCAAGAATGACTTCAGTGATGGGTTCTTGTTGCAACAAAGTAATTAATTGATCAACCCCAATATCCTCAGGCCCTATACCATCGATGGGCGATAGATGGCCGAGCAACACAAAATATTTTCCTTGATAAGTTCCCGCTTGCTCAATCGCCAAAACATCACCCGGCGTTTCAACGACACAAAGCAAACTGTTGTCGCGGCGATTATTCGCGCAAATACCGCAATGTGTTTGCTCTGTGAGCGTGCGGCAACGCTGGCAGCGGCCAACACCTTCAACGGCTTTATGCAAACTCTGCGCGAGACGCTCGGCACCCGCACGGTCGCGCTCCAATAAATGCAACGCCATTCGCTGTGCGGATTTGGGGCCAACACCGGGTAAACAGCGCAGCGAAGCCATAAGATCGTCAATTAGCGGACTGAACATTCAGTTTCCAAATTTTGTAGGGGCGCCGCTTGCAGCGCCCAAAAAACAATAACATCAGGGCGCAGGAAGTGGCGCCCCTACAATCAAAAAGGCATTTTAAAACCGGGTGGAATTCCCATACCGGCAGTCATTTTTTCCATTTGTTCACGGTTTTGTGTTTCGATTTTGCGCACCGCATCGTTCACTGCTGCTGCCAATAAATCTTCCAGCATTTCTTTATCATCTGGCATCAGGCTTGCATCAATATGTACACGCTTGACATCGTGACGTCCGGTCATGACCACACTCACCAAGCCCGCGCCCGCCGAGCCAGTCACTTCAGCTTTGGCCAAATCTTCCTGCATTTTTTGCATATTGGCCTGCATTTCCTGAGCCTGTTTCATCAAATCGCCAAGACCTTTCATAGCATCCTCTTTCGTAAATTAAATAAAATAGATTAAATAGGTTGAATGGTTTCTTCGCGCAGGGTCGCACCGAATTGCGCGATCAATTGCTGCACGATAGGATCATTTTTTATCGCGCTAATGGCGTCTTGCAAACGCTCTTCACGCAACCTAATGGCCATCATCGACGGAGTTTCTGCCGTAATTTCGCCCAATTGAATATGGGCATGCACTGGCTCGACAAAATAATCGCTGAGCAAATCGGCAAGACGCTTTTCGTGGCTGGCGTCGTACAGGGTACTGTTGGCTTTATCCAGCACAAAATAAAAATCATTTCCCTGGCGATTGATCATCTGGCAATTCGCCACGGTGCTTTGCAAAATTCCCGTCACGCCCAAGCCCAGATAAATTTCCGTCCAATCAGCAGGACTCGCCTGTTCGTAGGGAACTTTGCGTAGCGCCTTGGATGCCGAAGCTTTGATTGGCTCCGCAATTACTACCGGAACTGATGCCGCCCCTGTTATTAACGGCGGCTCAGCCGCCTCAGGCTTTTTTGGTTCGTTTACCTCAGGTGCTGCAACCGGGGCTTCGTAATAAGCAGGGGCTGGTTCGTATTCATCTTCCGCCGCCGGAACATAATCATCATCAGACTCATTCCCGTAGGAGCCTTCAAATACCGGTGGCTCTGAAATTGTCGGTACTGGCTGGATGACCGACGCAGGAGTAGCTGCTACTGATGGGGAAGTCATTACTGCCGGTACAGACGCTGCTGCGGAAACCGGTGCAGCGACTGGAGCAACAGCGGGCGCGACATTTGCGGCAACAACATTAGCCACGGCGACAGGCGCTACAGCGGCGGGTTTAATCGGCGTGGTTGACTGCGGCAATGCCTGGGTCGGCACTTCCATTACGCCTTGCGGCTTGAACGCCAGCATGCGCAGCAACACCATTTCAAATCCGGCACGGGGATCGGGTGCTAAGGGCAAATCGCGGCGACCTAACAACGCGGTTTGATAAAAGAGTTGCACGTCTTCCGATGGCAATTGCTGCGCGAGTTGCATGATGCGCTCGCGATCGCCATGGCTGTTATCCACTGCTTCAGGCAAGGCCTGTGCGATTGCAATGCGATGCAACACCGCCAACATTTCTGCGAGCGCACTGGCGTAATCCGGGGCTTGTTCAGACATGCGTTCAACCGCTGCCAATACCGCGCGGCCATCGAGCGAAGCCAGCGCATTGACGATATCGTAAACCGCCGTTTGGTCGATGGTGCCAAGCATCGTGCTAACTTCGGCTTCGGTAATTTTGCCTGAGCCGTAAGCGATAGCCTGATCAGTCAAGCTCATGGCATCGCGCATACTGCCATCAGCAGCGCGACCAAGATGCCAAAGCGCTGATTCTTCAAACGGCACCAGTTCCTCATTCAACACAAATTTCAAATGCTGAACGATACGTTCGGGGTTCATATTTTTAAGATTAAACTGCAGGCAGCGCGACAAAATCGTCATGGGCAATTTTTGTGGATCAGTCGTCGCCAGCAAAAATTTCACGTGGGGCGGCGGCTCTTCCAGTGTCTTCAACAACGCATTGAAACTGCTGTTGGAGAGCATGTGAACTTCGTCGATCAGGTAGACTTTGTAGCGACCACGAGTCGGCGCGTATTGAACATTTTCCAGCAGCTCGCGGGTATCTTCTACTTTGGTGCGCGAGGCCGCATCCACTTCAATCAAATCAACAAAACGGCCTTCGGCAATTTCGCGGCAACTGGAACATTGGCCGCAGGGCTCTGAGCTAACACCGGTTTCGCAGTTCAGGCACTTGGCCAAAATCCGTGCGATGGTGGTTTTACCCACACCGCGCGTACCGGTAAATAAATAGGCATGATGCAGACGGTTGTGATCCAGCGCGTTGATCAATGCCTGCAGGACATGTTCCTGCCCAACCATTTCGCGGAACACACGCGGGCGCCACTTGCGCGCCAGAACTTGATAGCTCATGCCGATTGCTGCTCTCTATTCAAAAGGGGGCGAATTGCCAAAAACAGGGCGCGATTATAGCGGCCAATGGCGGAAATAGACACCAACTCAAACCGATGGAAATCCGGATTAAATCGCTATAGACAGAAGCGTTTGATGGCAAACAACCCGAAGATGCAAAGGGAACCAGGAGGAAGCAACAGGGAAGAAGATTGGAGGTGACCTAACCAGCCACACCCCGGCACATAACTTACTGCTACCGTTGCTCCCTTCCGGGCCTGGCGGGGTTTACAGATCGTCATTGCGAGGGGACCGGCTAGATCACCATTGCAGCTTGCTAATAACATCGCCCCGGATAGAGGCGGCCAGCGCAAGAGGCGCGCATTATCATCACTTTGCCTTACCAATGCAAGGCGCAATTTTGAGGTTTTCGAGCAATCAGGTAAGAGCAATCGCTTGTTAATGAAAGATTTTATTGCTGTGGCGCCCATTGCAATTCCCTTTTTCGCCACGATCAACTAGGCTTCATGCAGCGTTTTTCTATGACAAAAAAACCACAACAAATCCATCCCCATCGTTCAGGAGTATTTCAATGGCAACAGTTACCCTCAAAGGAAACCCATTCAACACCAATGGCAATTTGCCCGCTGCAGGCAGCAAAGCACCAGCGTTCAAACTGGTTAAGACAGATTTATCAGAGGTTTCCTCAGCGGATCTCGCTGGCAAACGTGTGGTACTGAATATTTTCCCCAGCGTTGACACTCCGACTTGCGCACAATCGGTACGCACGTTCAATGCCCAAGCCAGTGCACTGGAAAACACAGAGGTCCTTTGTGCATCGCAGGATTTGCCCTTTGCCCTCGCACGCTTCTGCGGTGCAGAAG
>NZ_JBRFPI010000260.1:0-6490 GCF_053579595.1 Cellvibrio sp. | reverse complement strand
TTTTCATAATACTTCCTTTATTAAAGTTGATACTCAAATTTAAGGCCAATATAACATTTGTATACCGAGCATGCGCGTTATCCCTCCTTACTTTTCTTTTAGAAAAACACATCAACTCTTTGAAATACAAAGTTATCTGTGTGGTTTCGTCGGACATTGGGGTGAGATAAACACGCGTGCGTGTTTATTCGCTGGAGGGAGCTTGTTTTTCGGATCCGTCCAGCTTGCAAGTGGCTGAATATAATCGGGTTTACAGGTTTAGGAAAGGGGATTATCGCGCAGTGTAAAGGGGGGTATTTGCGCATTGCAGGTTGGTGGTTAATAATATACTGTATATAAAACCAGTATTGATGTGTGTCAGGGAGAGTTGTGATGGCAGGAAAATCCAGTCCTTTTTTGGAAATGGTTAGGGGTGAGATCCGGCTGAGGGGCTACAGCATTCGCACAGAGAAGAGTTATCTTTATTGGATTCGGCAGTTTATTTTGTTTCATCAAAAGCGCCATCCGGCTGAAATGGCAGGTGCTGAAGTGAAGGCGTTTCTCACTTGGCTTGCAGTCAAACAAAATGTTGCTGTAAACACCCAAAAGGTCGCTTTAAACGCGGTGGTGTTTCTGTATGCAAAGGTACTCAAGCAGGAGTTGGGAGATTTAGGTTTTACGCTTGCAGTGAAGCAGCGTCATTTGCCAGTGGTATTAGCCCAAGAGGAAATTTTACGTATTCTTGCCCAAATGCAGGGGCGTAACCGTTTGATTTTTGAATTGTTGTACGCAAGTGGTTTGCGTATTACGGAATGTTTGCGCTTGCGTGTTCAAGATGTTGATTTTTCGAATGGTTCTATTTGTGTTCGTGATGCAAAAGGTAATAAAGATAGGCAGACGTTGCTGGGGAAATCCTTGGTGCCACAGTTGCAAAAAGCAATTGATGAGTCTCTCGCGTTGCAGGCGGAGGATAACAAGCGCGGTATAGGTCCTTCGCTACCTAATCAACTTGCCAAGAAATTTCCCAATGCATTTCGCTCCCCGGCATGGATGTTTGTATTTCCATCATCCGGTTTTTCAGAGCATCCGGCTACTCATGCGCTCTGTCGCCATCACCTGCATGATTCGGTTGCGCGCAAGGCGTTGCAGCAAGCTGTGCAATCAGCGGGAATTGATCGCAAACGCGTAACGTGCCACAGTTTTCGCCATTCGTTTGCGACGCATTTATTGCAGGCGGGATGTGATATTCGTAACGTGCAAGAGCTTCTTGGTCACAATGATGTAAAAACAACCCAGATTTACACACATGTTTTGGGGCAGCATTTTGTTGGCGTGAGTAGTCCGCTTGATCGACTAAGGCTTTTAGGTGGGCAATGAATTTTGCTATTCTGGTGCTCTTGTCGTTTTTTGAGCCAGCCTATGCGTGTTCTCTATACCTCCATTTTTTATCTGCTCCTGCCTTTTATATTGCTGCGCTTGCTCTGGCGTTCAATTGCCGCTCCCGCTTATGCAAAACGCTGGGCGGAACGCTTTGGTTTTTTTTCCGCGTTAACTACCCATAAAAAAGTAGTGTGGTTGCATACGGTATCAGTGGGTGAGTTTTTAGCGGCACTACCGCTGATTCGCCGTTTGCAGGCAGATGAAAGCGTGCAGTTGGTGATTACTACTACAACCCCAACGGGTTCCGAGCGCGTGCGTGCAACCCTGGGTGATTCTGTTGTGCATGTTTATGCACCTTATGATTTGCCCGATGCATTGGCGCGTTTTTTAATGCGCGTTAAACCTTCGCTGTATTTAGTCATGGAAACCGAGTTATGGCCAAATACCTTGGCTGCCTGCGCAAAGCGCAATATTCCAGCAATGTTGGTCAATGGGCGTTTGTCTGAAAAATCTGCGCGCGGCTATGCGCGTTTTGGTGCGTTAACCAAACCTATGTTGCAGCATTTATCCTGCGCAGCGATTCAAAATTCGACCGATGCCGCCCGCTTTGTCGCACTGGGTTTATCTGAGGATAAAGTGATAGTGACCGGCAATATCAAATTCGATCTGAATTTAGGTGATGATCTTCGTGTGCAAGCGACAACCTTGAAAAATCAGTTATCCAATAATGGGCAACGCTTGGTGTTGATTGCAGCGAGTACTCATCAAGGTGAAGATGAACTTATTCTTGATGCCTTTGCCCTGGTTCGTGCAAGTTCTTCCGATTTGGCACGCAGTGCAGTGTTGGTTTTGGTTCCGCGCCATCCTGAACGTTTTGAGAGGGTAGGGCAGTTGTGTGTGAGCCGTGGTTTTAACGTGGCTCTGCGCAGCGAGCACAGTTGGGATAGTACGAATAACATTTTGCTCGGCAATACCATGGGTGAATTGATGTTGATGTTTGGTGCCAGTGATATCGCATTTGTAGGAGGGAGCCTGGTGCCTAATGGTGGGCATAATTTCATCGAGCCGGCGGCTTGGGGTTTACCTTTAGTCAGTGGTGAGCATTTATTTAATTTTGCAGAGGTTGCACGTTTGCTAACCGATGCAGGCGCATTAATGAAAGTTAGCTCGGCACAAACACTTGCTGAAGCGTTTGTTCGCTTGTTAGAAAATGATTCGCTGCGAATGGAGAAGGGTGCTGCTGCTTTGCAGGTGGCATTGGATAACCGTGGTGCTTTGGATAAAACGCTTGTAGTGATTGCCGATCATTTAAGGACATCATGAATAATATATCGCTCGTCATACCCGCGAACACGGGTATCCATAGCTGTCTATGGCAAGTAATTCAGCGCCTCCTTGAAATGACCTGCAAAAAATATTTGATAAATATTCATAAATAAAAACACCGGACGTTCAGCTTATGAGCGTCCGGCGTTTTTCATTGCTAACAGAAAGTTGCTAACGATTAATAATTTGTAATGCCTGAACTGGTGCAGCTTGCCCATTTACCAATACAAATGCTGCCGGCATTTCTTAAACGGCTATTGGTAATTTTTGCGGTACTGGTGGAGCTGTCGGTGCGGAAAATACCTTCGCCCATATTGGATATCTGGCATTTATCAACGCCTACCGCAATCTTGAATGTAGTGCCGCCATTCTGCCGCAAGAATTTACCCATGCCATCGACTACGCAATTAGATACATTGAGCGTTGATGCTGCATTGACTTGGATAAATTTGTCTGAACCAGCGAAACCGGAAATATTTTTTACATTCACAGTGCCGGACGATTTAATTGTCATCGCATCCTCACCCACGTTAGTCCAGCGAATATTGTCGATGGTGCCACCATTGTAAAAGTGAATGCCATCTGCAGCATTGTTGCCGAAAATTACGTTTTTCAATGTCGCACCATTTTCTACGCGGAACACCGGACTTTGTCCTTCGCTTTGGCTGCCATCACCGAGTGCACTAGTGGCGGTAAATACTTTACAACCACCATCGTAAACACCGCTGGTCACTTTGATGGTGGTGCTCACACTCACCGAGCCATTGGCGGTACAGGTTGCCCCGGTAATGCTACCGCTAGTGCCGCCGCTGCTACTGGTGCTGCCTGAAGAAGATGTTGATGGTGATGATGTAGCGCCACCGGAACCTGACGCTGGAATAGAACACTCCTTCACAGATTTGGATGGAATCGGATCTGAACCAAAGGTGGCTACCGAGCAAGAGAAGCTGCCGCTCAGGATTTTATAGACAAATTTTCCCGATGCGCCAAACGCAACATTAGTCGAACCACTGACTGAGCAGGTCTGCCCGATTTTGCAAATAGTGACGTAGCCGTCAGGGCGATTGGAGGCAGAAAATGCGCTGGCAGCACAACTGAGTAGTGCAGTAGTGATAAAGATTTTTTTTAGCATGATTTCAATCTCGTCAGTTATTGGGATAAATGAACGGATTGACCGAATAGTGGCGCCTGCTAAATTCAGGGGAGTTACAGCTTTCCAGAGAAATAAGGGCAGACTATTTATTGTTATGTGTGCTCTTGATACAGCGAAAAGCGATTGGACTATACGGTTGTTTACTGGGCATTAAAATCGGTTTAGATGACAAATGATTTTTTTTGTGAAGGGCTTTGTAAATAATTCATTAACTGATGCGCCATCAGGTATGAATTTATTTACCAATAAAAATGCCGGACATTAGTCCGGCATTTTTATTGGTCATTGTGCAATGCTTATTGTGATCAGTTTTCGTATTTGCTGCGACTCACCAGTGCATCGTCCAGCAACCACTTATCAATTTCCTGAACATCCGCTGGAGTCAGCATGCCAGCAACTTCGCGCAGTTTGATGGTGTCGATCACGTAATTGTAAAGTGCATCTGAGTAGTTGCGGCGCGCCTGATACAAATTGCGCTGCGCCAATAACACTTCTACTAAGTTGCGGGTGCCAACTTCGTAACCGGATTGGGTTGCTTCCAGTGCTGATTGGTTGGACACAATCGCCTGCTTGCGTGCCTGTACGCTAGCAACATCGGTTTCAACCGAAAGGTGCAGTGCACGTGTGCTTTGGATTACGTTGCGCTGTGTGCTGTTGTAAAGCTCCTGTGCTTGGGTGTATTGCGCATAGGCCTGACGGCTGCGGCCAGAGGTTGCACCGCCGCTGTAAATAGGAACATCCAGACGCAGATTGATGGTGCTGCCATCGGTTGTGGTATCAAAGGTCTCACCACGGTTAATGCCGTCGTTGTCGTAATCAGAGTAACCAAGAGTTGCCCCCAAGGTTGGCAAATGATTGGACTTGTTTGCCTTGGCGTTCTGCAGGGAGGCCTCGGCCTGCAGCTTTGATGCTTTCAGGTTGTAGTTGTTTTTTAATGAAAACTCGACCCATTCCGCGCGGTTGGCAGGAACGGGTGTTATCACCGGGAATTTTGCTGAAAGTGGGGCAATCTGGTCTTCTGGTTTACCAGTCAGTACCTCGAGCGCTTCATAATTAATTCCCAGATTCCCACGTGCTTCAAGGGTTGCGGCTCTAGCGCTATCGAATGCCGCTTGGGCTTCGTGCACTTCGGTAATGGCGGTCAAGCCCACTTCAAAGCGTTGCTTGGTTTGCTCAAGTTGTTTCTCTAAGGCTTTTTCTTCGGCAATGGTCGCTTCCAGAGTTTCTACGGCACGCAGTACATTGAAATAGGCTTCAGCGGTGCGGACGATCAGGCTTTGTTGGTCGGCACCAAACTGGGCTTCAGCCTGTTCACTCAATTTAACGCCCTGCTTGTAGCTGTACCAGGAGGACATATTAAAAAGAGGTTGTGATAAAGAAAGATCCCAGCCGCTTGAGTCACTGTCAGTCTTCAGGGTGGTGTTCGTTAAATTGTTGACGGTGTCTTCATCTGTATTTCCCAATTGTGCTTTGGCGTTGATTTGCGGCAGCAAGCCGGAGCGTCTAATAGTTTTGTTTGCGAGGCCAGCTTCATATTTCGCCTTGTCGGCTTTTAATTGGGCATCGTTTTGGGCTGCCAGCTCATAAATATCCAGTAAGCTATTGGCGCTAGCCGTCAAAGGTGCAAGAGAAAAGAGGCTGACGAGCAGGTAAAGCTTGGTCTTTTTCATAAAAGTTTTCCAAAGTCCAGAGTTGAGAATTCCAGTTCAACACTCGCGATCAATTGGGCGTATGCCTTAATCTGCGCGGGTGTAAGTACAAATAAGCGAGTTGCGTGGAGTTTAGCCGCTTGCTGCCTTGGGGTCGAGAAATGAACGAGGGTTCAGTAGTTAAAAAGGGTAAAACGCGCTGCGCTTGCCGTGAAGTTACAAATGTAAGCTTAGTGTTGAGTTTACCTTTCTAAACCATCCCTTCTCTAAATGCTCCTGCCCGACAGGCAATCTCCAGTTGCAGGGGTTTAGACACAAGTGCGCAGGATACAGATTCACTATGCAAAAAATTGTCAGTGACTGTAAGCAGATCGCTGTTAGTCAATATGGATCTATGGAGCAGTTTTTGCGTAAGTTTACGAGTGATATTGGCGGATCGCTGCAAGTTATTGATTTTCTCGTCTATTCTCACAGTGTTTGATTGCTTCATCGCTGTGCAACTTTTATCATGCGCGCCCAATTTGAGCATCGGCGAGCTTGAGTTCTACTCGCTTGCCCCACTGCCACATCTGCTCGATTTAATGAGCAGCCTCAGATGTGGTCGGTCTATCGCCTCTCACCGGTTTCTTCAATCTATATAAAGGGTCTTATATGCCTATGTCATTGGAAGTTGTGCTGATAATTTTTGCGGTGCTTGCGCTTCTCGGGGTGGTTTTCGAGGAAGTTATCCATATCAATAAAGCCAAAACCACCTTGTTCTTCGGCAGTCTGTCCTGGCTGGTGATGTTTATGTTCTCTGGAGGTCACGAACAGCAAGACGTGATGCTGGAAAAGCTTAATCACAACCTGTTAGAGATCGCCACTCTCTGGTTATTTTTGATGGCGACCATGACCTTCGTAGCCTATCTCAATGCTAAAGGTATAGTGCAATCAGTGGTGCAGCGTTTGTGTCCGGCACAGATGAGTACGCGTAGCTTGATGATTATGGTGGCGCTTTTTGCCA
>NZ_JBRFPI010000259.1:0-6583 GCF_053579595.1 Cellvibrio sp. | reverse complement strand
CCAATAATCGGCAGGTAATTGCGCTTTAGGCCATAACGCGCAAATCGGTTGTATGTCCTTTACGAAGGGAATACCAAAAAACGGGGTGCTCTGCTCAATATCACTCACTGATAATAGCGGCCAGTCTTCATTGCAAATCACGCTGTAGCGCATGCCTTCCGCAATGTTCATCAACTGCGCATTCTCCGATGACAAGGCCGATAAGGCCGCAAGCAAACGATAATCTTCTTTTTCTGCAAAACTAATCGCGCGCGGTAACAATACAGTGAGGTCGCGCGAGTAGAGCGACATAAATATCAATGATGAAAAAGTGCGCGGGGTTAAATGCAGCAATTCAGTTTGCTGGTTGCGTGGATGTTCATAGCTAATTTCCAGCGGCTCACCCTTCTCCTGCAATGCATTCAAGCGCTGCATTACAGTTTCTGCTTTTTGCACTATATCGCCAAATTCTGCCGCACAATCTGTTTGGGCAAGGCATTCATTATTCACCGCCACCAACGCCGCCATAGCATCGCGTGCAAAATATTTGGGAAGGGCGATACTCACAGGTGCCACGCCATCCAAAATAATCGTGCGCACCTGCTCTGGATAGCGACGCGCATATTCAAGTGCAACACGGGTACCGTAGGAACCACCCCAGAGATTAATTTTTTCATACCCTAATGCGATGCGCACCGCATCCAAATCCTGCACGGCATGTACTGTGGTATAGAAAGCAGCATTGTATTGATATTGTTCGGCGCAGTTTTTCACCAGTGCAATATATTTTTCAGTCTGCTCAGACTCCGGCAATTTCAAGTCTGCGGGCGATGCCTGCTCACAGCGCAGCGGATTGGATTTACCTGTGCCGCGCTGATCAACAAAAATTAAATCGCGATTTTTGCGCACATCCGCAAAAAAGCTGTGGATCTGGTTAGCCATCTCAATCGACGAGCCACCGGGCCCTCCCTGAATTAAAAAGAGTGGATCGGCATTGGCTACCGGGCTGATTGCAGGCAAACGTAAAATCGCCACACTAATGTCTTTGCTATTGGCATCAGCCGGATTTTCTTTCAGGATTAATTCGCCGCATTCCGCACCATACACCAGCGGGGGCTTACCGGTTTCCACAAATCCGGGGCAGGGCTTGAGAATGGAAACTGCAGCAGCTTTGCGCTCTATTTTTTCACTGCATGCGGGCAAAAGACCTAGTAGCAACAAGCACAAAATACCGTAAGCCGGCCAAGAGATATTCATTCATTCGTTCCTTATTTGTACAAATGTGAATTTAGTGATCACTGAGCAACTACTTATCCGCGAGCAATTCGCGCAGGCTAGCCAGTAATACTTTATCGGGAATTTCCAATTGCCGTGCCGCGAGCACCAGCTGCTCCAACTGCGGATGCAAGTGATGTAAACGTTCCTGCTCAGAATTTTTTTGTTTGTCCTGCGGAGCAATTTGCATCGGTTTACCGCGCTGCCGCATGAGCAAGCCTTCAACCTCCAACAAACTATAGGCTTTGGAAATCGTCATGGGATTGACTGCATGCTCAAACGCCAGCTCACGCACCGAGGGCAGTTCATCGCCCTCTTTCAATTGACCACCGGCAACCATGCGCCGAATCTGCTCGGCGAGTTGGCGGTAAATGGGGATGCCGGATTGGGGGTTAAGGGTAAACATTAATTTTTCACCCGAGCAAAACTCATATTCGGCGTTGCCTTTTTAGCTTGCCTGCGCAGGACTAAAGCCCCTGGTAAACAACAGCTAATAGCGCCCAGTATTAGTATCTCTGCATTTAATTTCCCACTGGACACAAGGCTCCAGCCAACCCCTGCAAGAAAAATTTGCATAATAATAATAAAGAAAATAGCAACCCCTAATAAATTGCTATTACCCTGGGTGCGACAATATAAATACCAGACAAAATGAAATAGCAGCCAATTGACCACCAACACTAATACACTATAGAGCACAACCCATTTTATCTGTAGATATTCAGGAAACACCCAATAGCAAGCAAGCGCAATCAATACACAAACAAAAAACAAATCAATTACTAGCGATAACATAAAATTCTTTTCAACAGCATTGAGCAGCTCCGCTCTGGTACCCGGAAAATAGAACCACACACGGCTAATGCTGGTAAACAGCCCGGTAAAATAACCCATTCCCGCGCTGCTCAAAAATGTCCAAAGAGTAATGGGGATTGCAACCTTCGCCATATCACTCATAACACTCCCATAATCGAACAGGGCTATCAAAACGCTAATACCCAATACGCAACATCCTCCTATCACTAACCAAATAATCACACGCGACACCACGTTACCAGTTACACCATTTAACAGATGTAAATAGAGCGATGCATGCGTGTAGCTATCTTTAATACGCGGCGCAAGCATATTGATGGGAAGCTTGGTCCAATGATTAGACGCTGCGAGTTGCGTGCTCTGCCAATTGCGCAATAAAAAAATATTTTCAAATTTTTTAGCTGGCGACCAGAGCAGCCACCAATATGAAAAACCGAAATTGGCCGCTAGTCCCACCATAAAAATCAGCCAGGGGGAAATGTCAAATGGTACGGCGAGCATAGACGCCACCATCCAAAAGATACCAAAGCAGAGCAGAGAAAAACTTCCAAACCACTTCAAGCACAACAAAAAAATAACTGAAACCAATGAAAATAATGACCAGTTCAAAATTACGCTATCGAGCGAAAATTTCATTTCCTTTAAAAAATACTGGCACACAGTAAGTAACATTGCCATTATCGTTAGCACCACCCAATAAATCACCAATGCGCGCTGACGCACACCGGAGATTAATCGCAGTTGTTTATTGGATGGCAGAGCGAGTAGCTGCCCATGCAGTACCAATACAGCGCTAAAAGACCAGATTGAAAACACGATCGCCCAGATACCGACGAAAACCAAACGCCAATCACCTATGTTGAACCAAGATCCAACGGCCACACTAAACACAGCAATAACGGTGACAACCATGCTGAGCATAAAGAGCCAATAGTGATAACGAGCAGGAACCATCAGCCAGCGAAACAAATGCCAATATTGGCTGAAACTATCCGCCATCATGGCGCCAACTCCATAAAGATATCTTCCAAACTTAAGTATTCCACCGCCACATCTGCATTAAATTCGCGCGCGAGCTGCTGTTCCATATCAGGCTGCCAACGCTGAATCGTCAATTGAGTTTGCAGCCCCTGGTTTTTTTGTTTCAGCAAGTATGGCCAGCGAATTTTTTCTGGTAGAGGTTCATTAGCTGTAAGCCTGACACGCACCAAAGTTTCCTTGAGTCCGTCCAATTCACTCTGGCAAACCAACACCCCGTCGCGCAATATCCACACCTGATTGGCCACTCGCTCGACATCATTGACTATATGCGTAGAGAATATGACTGCACGATTTTCATCAGCCGCAATTTCAACCAACTGTTGTAAAAATTGGCGGCGGGCAATAGGGTCAAGACTGGCGACCGGCTCATCCAACACCAATAGTTCTGGCTCATGTGCCAATGCCAGCAGTATTGATAATTTTTGGCGCTGCCCGACTGACATTTTGCCAACATAGGTATCCATCGGGATTAACCAATCGATAATTAAACGATCCACCAAGGTTTGATTCCAACGAGACTGGTAGGCCTTAAATAGTGAGAGATGTTCCCATCCATTCATCCCCACTAACAACTCATCTTGCTGCGGCACAAATCCAATGCGCTGTTTAATCTTGCCATCTATTTCCGTCGCATTGACTTGCCAAAGTGTTGCTTCACCTGAAGCAGGAAAACCAAACCCCAAAATTGTTTCCAGCAGAGTGGTTTTTCCAGAACCGTTTTTACCGAGCAATGCGATCACTTGCCCGGGCAATACCTGCGCACTGATTCCTTTTAACACAGTAACACCGCCGAGTTTGCGTTGAAGATTATTTAACCGTACGGGAACTGACATAAAAACTCCTTGGATAACTAATGCGCAAAAAAAATTATTCAGTAATTTGATACGACTTGATGTTGTAACCGCGCTTTTTTAACTGCGCAAGCAAACCGTCTTTACTACTGAGATGCAAACTGCCCACCAACACCAACTCCACCTCGGGCGTTGTAAACATCTGCTCAATTTTGGGTAACCATGCTTGATTGCGCGCAACCAATAACTGTTGATAAATTTCCGGCGTTTCTTTGCGCATATCCGCCGCCATTTCTTTATCTAGCTTTTCCAACTCTCCTGCACGCCAATAGCCAACCGATTTTTCCAACATGCCATCCATTTTGTGCAAATCGCGTAGCGTGGCTTTAATGATGAGATTGGCATCTACATCGGCGAGCATTGTTAAATGCGTTAACACTTCACCAGTTGTTTCCAATTCCTGTACGGCTTTTCCACTGACGATTGCCTTCTGATAAAAATAGGCGTCCACGCCCTGCCCCACACCAAAGCCCTGCCGCTGCATTTCTGCAATCGACAAACTAAGGCTCACAAACATGGCTTTAAACATGCTCATTTGCCCGAGCGGGAATTGACGCTCATCGGCAAAGGATTGCAACTCTTTCCAGAGTTTCGGCTGCAAATCCTGGGATAAATTTTTTCCGTCGCTGTACATAAATGCCTGCGCCATCTGCTGGCCAAATTCGGGCGAGCTGGCTTTTTTCATATCGGTTTCGAGCACCAGAATTTTGGCGTTTTCGTAAGCTTGTTCAAATTCCGGCGGAAGCGGGTAATCGCTATTGCGCAGCACATGGATGGTGCCGCCGAGATAAATTTTTTGATCGCCTTTGGTGATTTCATAAAGGCTGGTTTCTGCATTGGCAGAAAGACTGATGAATACCAACAAACCGGTAATTAATCTAAAACAGGATTTCATGGCTCACTCCCTGGTTGGTTGCTTATTAGGTAAATGGTTTATGGGGTGTATCACATCAAATCAATGTGTATTACTACACTAATACACAATTTCACCATTGGCAAGTAGCGAGCTAAAAACTGTTGGGGATGTCGCAATAAATTTCAGGCAAAAAAATACCCGGACGAATCCGGGTATTTTTCATAAGCATCAACAAATGGTTAATTATCAGGGGGCAAGTGCGTCCAAGCCAATCACGCCCAACGGACTGCTCAACCCTGCACCATCGCGCGCGACTGCGGTATAGACCATCGCGTTGGCAAAGGTGAGTGTGGCTTTGATCGCTTCAGTTTTGGTGCCGGTGGGCGCAATGATCACATCGTAGCTACCGGCAGCCAATGACACATACCCGGTATCTGCCTTAAACGGTACGTTGCTGAACGCAGGCATGGCGTTGGCGATGGAAGCACCTGCGGCAACCACGTAGATATCCACATTGCCTGCGAGTGTTGACGCATGCACCAGGCGCACTTTCGCTTCAGTCGCCACTTTGCGATTGTTATCGGTCAGCAGCAGCGGCTCAATGTTCGCGAGTGCACCGACAGCGAGCAAGCTGTACTCCATACCGTTGGCGAGCGGGACATCGGCACTGATTACCACTGGCGTTGTTACACCGGTTGGTACCACTTTGAAGTTGTAGGTCGCCGCAGGCAGGTTCAGGTAATTAGTGAACGCCGGGAAGGCAAGATTGCTGATTGCCGGAGTCACGCCATTGTTTGCCAACACATCAACCGCCGGTGCATTGGCCGACGCATGCACCACACGCAAATTCGCACCTGCCGCTGCATCGCTCAGCACCGCCACATTGGCACCATCCAACACCGCCAGTTGAATGGGCGATGAACCTGTTCCGACATTGGGCACAGCGCCGATCAGCAAGTCTTTACCGCTGGTGAGGGCAACTGAGCCTGAATCAAACACGACTGTGTTGTTGGGCAGGGTGACGCGAATGCGATAGGTTCCCGCAGGAACTTCCAATGGGCCGAGGGTTTCTTTGAATGAGAAACTGCCGACAGAAGTTGCGTCTGAGATGGCATCGCCAGGCGCTGTCACATGCACTTTCACTTCTGGCGCAGCGGCAGCCAAGTGTGCAACACGCACGCGCACGTTGTTGGCATTAGCGAGCTTGCCCATATCGCTCAAGATAAAAGGTTCGATATTGGCAACCGAGTTGACTGCAATGACGTCATAACGGGTATTGCGCTCCAATTCCAAATCAACCGGGCCGATCACTACTGCATTGCCGCCGGGGATAATGCCTTCAACAGCGACATTATAAGTATCGGCATCCAGCTCCAGATAACCGGTGGATTTCTGGTAATCCAAACCTGACGCGGCCACCGCACCATCCACCCACAAATTCACTTTGGGGGCATCGGCGGATGCATGGAACACACGTACTTGGGTTTTGTTAGGAGCCAAGCCATCCAAACCAATCACGCCCAGTGCAGCGGTCAAGCCAGCACCGTCGCGGGCGATGGCGGTATAAACACCACCAGCCTCAAGCGCAACGCCGACTTTAATGGCCTCGGTTTTGGTACCGGTTGGCGCAATCACAACATCGTAGTCAGCAGGCTTCAGGCTTACATAACCAGTGCTGGCTTTGAACGGAATGTTGCTAAACGCAGGGGTCGCAGTTGCTATGCCCGCACCGGGTGCGGTGACATAAATATCCACGTTACCGGCG
>NZ_JBRFPI010000258.1:0-6646 GCF_053579595.1 Cellvibrio sp. | reverse complement strand
CTATGTCAATGGCAACATGGATGGAATGCTGATTGAAACCTGCGCCGGCTTACTGGATAAAGACAACGCCGAAGATTGCATCAGAAAAGAAGCCGAGGAGGAAACGGGATACAAAATTGACAAGGTGAAAAAAATATTCCAAGCCTACATGTCGCCCGGCTCGGTGACAGAAATACTGTATTTTTTTGTTGCCGAGTACAGCGATGACATGAAAGTATCTGAAGGCGGTGGATTGGAGCATGAACAGGAAAATATCCAGGTGCTGGAACTTGATTTTAATGCAGCTTACAACATGGTTGAGTCAGGGGAAATAATGGACGGAAAAACGATTATGCTGCTGCAATACGCAAAATTAAATAATCTGTGCTCATAAAACCCAACGACTAATGGCACGTTCAATGATACATATTTCTGTTAACGAGACCGATGAAGAGATTGCGGACAAGTTTTTAAAAACTGCCTTCGCTATGGCAATAGGCCTGGGTGGTTTTATTTACTTTATGCAAACACAAAAGGAAATCAGCAATTGGGCATTTGGGCTTCCAATTGCTGCGTTTGTATTCTGTATGGGTATATCCATTTATCATAAGAAGAGAAACAGTTTTACTTATCTTTTAGTGGACGATGAAAAGCTGGTTTACGAAGATAGCAAAACAAGTACCACCCTACCGCTATCGTCCATCCAAAAAGTAGCTGTTGAGAAATACTGGAGTTCAGAGCAAAGCCACTTTGAGTTCTATTTATGCACTGACGCAGAAAAATTCAGGGTACCGCGATTGAATACGGTGACGGATATACAAATAATCAAAACCATCATCAAGGTGAAGCCGGAGATTGATTCTACAGAAGCAGAAAAAATATTTAGATTGTAATGATTGGCAGTCACCGTACCATTTTGTAGATAGAATCAAAATTCACGCAAAAGAGCATGATTGGGCGCACCTAAACTACCGTCATCATCGGGATTGGATAACTCGATCAGCGTTCGCTCGGATAAACGCAGGCGATGCAACCGCGCACCGAAATGCTCTTTGAAAATCGCATCCATTTTTCCACTTTCTTTTATGTAGGTTAAACCCGCAGTAAGCCGCTCTGCCAGCGCTGGATATTCCGGGCTAACATAAAAATAGACCGGCAAGGGCATATAGATCAGCAGTGTTTGCTCAGGCACTAGATTCTCAACACGCGCACCTTCAATTTCATAATGGTCATCAATTTCAATCACACTCAGCGGCACAAAAAAATAGCGTTTCCCTGCCAGCATTTTTAACAGCGAGGTCATGGTGAGTGGCTCGGCCACTGAAAAACCGTTATGTTTATACACATGCCCCTCCCAGCCTTTACCAAACCCCATGGGTAATTGAGCTAACTCGGAGAGGGTTTTGATACTGCGAAAACGCGACTGGTCTTCTTTGCGGATCAATAAAACCCGGTAACCCATAAAACCATTGAGCAGTGGTACTGCCACACGAATCAAACCCACCCGCGCGCCTTTTTGAGTGGGGAAACCAACCAGCCGATCCACATTCATTTTTTCCCCCACTACCAATAATTCGTGTTTACGTTCTGAGCTCAGCGGCTCTTTGGTAAACACCAGTTGATAGGCGCCATGGCTGGATTCTGTGGCATTTAGTGCAGCCGTAATCAGTGCGAGATAATAATCCTCACTCACCAAATCAACATTATTGCCAAGATATTTGATCTGCATCGGCTCCTCTGCCAAAGCAGGGGGTATCAGCCAACAGAGCGCGTAGGCTAGCAAAAATATGGTTGTACGGACGTTCATAACGTCCTCCCCTTTGTGGGTGTAGTTGTTAATACTCACTGTAAACAATGCTAGCAGTTGCTTATTACGGCGCCACAGTTTTTGTGCGCACTTTCCTTTTTCGTCTTAAAAGAAAAGATTTCATGGCAGGAGGATATAAAACAACAAATGCCAGACACATTATACTGGCCACCTGAGTAGCACTACTGTCTACACATGGATTGAACATGTCGCTCTTTGAGACCGTCAACATTATTGGCTACACGCTCTACTTCGGGTTTGCCGTGCTGCTGTTATGGCTTAGCCGTATTCCGCGCACCAATGCCGGCGCCGGCTGCTGGGGAGTTGCCATTTTTTTTGGCTTTTGCGCGCGCCTGACACTGTCTTTTTCCGGTTCGCTCGTTACCATCAATACCGCTGAACATCTCTATGTACTTTTTATCAGCCTGGAAAAATGTTTTTTGCTATGGGGTGCGTTCCGCTTTTTTAGTTTGCCGCACTACACCCGGCTTTATTTAATCCTGGTTGCGCTGATAATGCTGTGGCTTGCCAGCAGCTGGCTTGCCGATTTCAGCCGCCTGTTATTTGCTGTAGGTGTTGGACTATTCAATGCGGCTGCGCTGTTACTTTTTGCTTTTATTGCCTACCGCGAGCGCAATACCATCCCGCACAAAGTCATGCTTTGGGTCGCTATTATCTGCAGCTGTTTTGCACTGCACTGGCTCACCTATCCAGTAGTGCGCTTTACCGATGCTTGGCTCGCACCCGGTTTCTTGCTGGGCACAGCTATGGCAGTGTTGCTGTATTTAAGTTTAATTTCGGCAGTGTTATTGCAATTCCAAAAACGTTTGCAAGATGCCGAAATTTACGCGCTCGATCTCGCGTACCACGACCCATTAACCGGGCTCAATAACAAACGCTATATGACCACCCTGTTTGACCAAGCATTGATACTCGCCACCCGCCCCCACCAAATGCTGGCGGTAATTTACATCGATCTGGATAATTTCAAACCCATCAACGATACCGCTGGCCACACGGTGGGCGATGAAGTATTAAAAATTATTGCCAAGCGCTTGGTCGACAACACACGCAGTACCGATATTTGCGCGCGCATTGGCGGCGATGAATTTGTCGTTATCGCAACACAATTGGAAAACGCCGAACACGCCAATCAAATTGCCAGTAAAATTTTGCAGCAATGCTGCAGCCCGGTCGAGATAGGGCAAAGCAGCTACCAACTTGGCGCCAGTATTGGTGTAAGTATTTACCCCACCCACAGCAACGACCTACACCAACTGTTACAGCTCGCCGATACAGCAATGTACGAAGTGAAGAAAAATGGCAAAAGCGGGTTTCAGGTGCTGGGGAAGTAAACCATTCAACACTGCCGTGCCCCACTCTTTTCTAGCCACTAAGGAGAGAGGTAATGTCGCGTAATTCACCCCACATCAAGATTTAGTGATAATCTACAAACGCTCAAACATTGACCGTAGGGCGCCCCAAGCGCAGTTACCCGCCGCCTCAGCAGTAGGTGGCAAGGAGTCCAAATGCGTAGACCAATCCTGTTGCTGATCATCATTGCAATCTCCTATTCCCAAAGCGAGATCATGTCTCCAGACATCATCAAAGGCGTGATGTTTCCCCTGTTATTTTCCGCTGCATTATTGATATTGCTTATCTGGCTTATACGTCGATCCGATAGAAATCGCAGAGGTGATGGGGGATCGGGGGATTCAGGTGGTGGTTTTTTTGGTGGTAGTAAAAATAATGATAGGGATTTGGGGGATGGTGGTGGCGATGGTGGCGGAGACTAATGATTCAACTCATTATTAAACCATATACGATGCTACGTGGTTCAATTAACGTAATTAAAGAATTTATCCCCACAGAGCGACTCACGAGCCGAATAACATACTTCATAATTGATTCGAGAAGACTTAAGGAACTAATGTGCTAAACCTACCAAATCGAACAAAAACCCTCTTGGAACAAAACGCCGCATATCATGGATTTGTACTTTCTTGTCAAAACAATTTGAACGCATGGCTCAGTGACAATAAGACAGTTTTTTTCCCCGAATATACTGATCATGGATTTACTCATTTAAATGAAGTTTTGTTGACTGCTGATAGCATAATATCGGATGAAAGTTGGCCCCACATGACTGCACAAGATGCAGCAGCAATGATTGTTTCCGTATTACTACATGATTGTGCCATGCACCTCACAGAAGACGGATTTTATTCGCTAATACAAGATAAGCTTCCTCGGGTCGAGTCTCGACATATTGAGACAGAACCACGCTGGAGCGAGGTATGGCATGAGTATATCTCTGAAGCAAAGCGCTTCGATGCGACTAAACTTCGTTCAATTTTTGGTGATGAAACTCCAGTACGTGAGATACCTAAAAATAAAATTGACCTCTCTGGAAGAGATAGACTCTTGATCGGAGAATTTATCAGAAGAAATCATGCAAGGATTGCGCATGAAATTGCATTTTATGGTGTTCCCGGTGTTGATGGCCAAACCGTTAAGCTAGGAAAAGCACCAGAAGATAACTTTCTTGATGTTTGTGGATTTATCGCAAGAAGTCACAATATGGGTTTGCGCTCCGCTGTAGACAAGATTGAAAAGCGTAAAAGGCAAGTGCATCTTAACGCGCACGTTCCATTTTTAATGCTAGTTTTGAGGATTGCGGATTATATCCAAATACACGCTGAGCGAGCCCCCAAACAATTACTGCATTTAAAAACATTGGTTAGCCCAATATCTAAAGGAGAATGGAAGAAACATCATTCAATTGTAGAAATTAATCAAGCTCACGAAGACCCTGAAGCTATTTACGTAGATGCCGAACCAAAAGATGCACTTAGTTATGTGGAGTTAAAAAAACTTTTTTCAGACATTCAACTGGAGCTTGATTTATCTTGGTCTGTGCTAGGTGAGGTCTACGGACGGTACGACCACCTTAAAGAACTTGGAATAACAATTCGTCGAATCAAGTCATCACTTGATTATATAGAAGAATTTGTTGCAGAGAAAAAGCCCAACTACATACCCAAGGTTCTTAGCTTTAGAACTGCCGACTCGGAAATGATGGAGTTATTAATAAAACCGCTTTACGGTGATAAGCCCGAAGTCGGCATCAGAGAGCTAGTACAAAATGCCGTGGATGCGTGTGCCGAACTAAGGGATTTGCAAGTCAAACAAGGCCGTCAACCCGATGATAACCTTGATTATGACGTTTGCGTAACCTTACACGACTTGAATGAAAATGGCGGAAGACTTGTAATTGAAGATCGCGGCATAGGAATGACTTTGGATGTTGTTGAAAATTACTTCCTAAACATCGGCGCGTCGTTCAGAAATAGTGATCGCTGGAAAAAAGAGCATGAAACCGACGGGCACTCAAAAGTTTATCGAACAGGAAGGTTTGGAATAGGCTTATTAGCTGCGTACCTTCTAGGGGATAAATTACGCGTTGAAACAAGACATGTCAGTCAAAATGAAGATCAAGCCCTAACCTTTGAGTGCGTAAAGGGTAGCAAAAAAATTATTGTAGCTCATACCAATTTTCATGTAGGAACAAGAATAACAATAGATATTAGCGAAAAAGTGAAACAGATTCTTATTGAAAAAGATAACCACTGGGATTGGTTCTCTTTGGAAAAACCTAAAGTTATAAGAAAGATTGTCGAAAAAAACTGCGAGCGCACTTTAGAACAGTCTAGGAGAGTTCCAAGCTCCGAATCAAATATAATTAACACCGAATGGCATCGCACGATTGACGAAAGATATGATGACATCACGTGGACTTACAATCACGTTATGTCAAGCAGACCCAACTACCGAGAAAGCGCCAGTTTAATTTGCAACGGCATTATAATCACAGAACATCTATCTCTGGACAGTTTTGGGATTTCTGAAATATTGAGGTTCATACATGCAGACACGCCAACAATAAATGTTTTTGATCAAGATGGGCGCCTTCCGATTAACTTAGAAAGATCGGACATAATCGGAAGAAACCTTCCATTCAAACTTAACATGGCAAAGGACATTTCCAAGTACCTAGCGAAGGAAATTTTAAAGTTCTGTAATACTCTGGAATTTGATCGTATTAACGCGAATTTTTTATATGATATTTTAAATATGAATATTTCAGGTCTCGCCCCAAGATCCTATGGACAGACCGATAATGTATGCAAATTCTTAGTTGGATCAAATAGTCTAATACCAATAGATTATAATCTAATTTTCGAAAGTAAAATTGAGAAAATCTATATTGATGGAGCAAACCTCAGCAAGAGCAGAGGCGCTTGGACATCAACGGAGTTTTTAAATGTATGCGACAACTATTTGTTAGTAGATAAAATCTCTGACACCAAGCAAAGTCGCAGCGCTTTTGTAAGAGCATTTTTCGAACTTATTGATTGGTACACTTATGGCTATTTACGTTTTTCCGCCTTGCCAATACGAAGCAGGAGAATTTTAATAAAAAAATCTGATGTAAAGGAAATAGTCTCACCCGGCTATGTACCTAAGTCCTTTTGGAATCGGATTGATTGTGAGTGGGAAAATGACAATTGGGTTTTAATGTCAGTTGGGGCGGTGCCACCCATTGATTTCGATGCCCAAAAAATATCTAGTGAATTAGATGCTTCTAAGTCATTTGGAGTAATTATTTGCTACTTGGACTGGGGGTCATCTTCTGAAGCAGAAAACCGTTCACACTTTTCAGACGCTTGGATTGAAGAAAATGGATCACCCTCATTTACCATTAAAACCAAGGGGGCCTAGTCTGAGATGCCTTAAATCAACATGCTATTCACTTTATTGATATCAATTTTCAACATGCCGCCAACCGGCGCCTTTATT
>NZ_JBRFPI010000257.1:0-6701 GCF_053579595.1 Cellvibrio sp. | reverse complement strand
GTGTTTCGCCTGTGCGCTTTACGCGGAAACTTCTTGCGGGCACATTCAGCGTCATACCATCCGAGTAGACAACATACAGAGGGCTGCAACCATAGTTGTACGCGATGTAAGTCATCAATCCATTTTTATTAAATGCCACAGCAGTGGGGCTGCTTGCAGTTAATGCACCTGTACCTGTTGCTAAATGACCTAATTGTTTCAGCGTATAAACCCAGTGATAAGTGTGTGCTTTGGTTTCACCTGCTTCGGGTGCGTAATTAAAACCATAAGTTTCCATATCATCGACAGCGGCTTGGCCATCGGCCATTGCCCAAATATTCCACCAGACATCGCGCCATTGATCGTTAATCAAACCGGAAGGTTTGCCATTGCTCGATTCACTCATGCCTAAATCGACGTACTTATCGAGGTAATCGGCGTGTTGACCAATGTGGAAAACCAGTGGGCTCAGTGGTAAACCTTGAATTCCTAAAATATGCGCGTAGGCACCGCTGAACCAGGTCGAAAATACATGGCCATTGCCCCAAATAATGGAGGTGGTCATTTTTGGATAAGCTGCATCAAAGTTATCGTAATCACCGCCTAAACCGCGGAAGCGATCCAGGTTGTTCCAATATTCCCAATAGGCAGCAGTGGATGATGCGTGCAAATAAATGCCGCGTTCAGTGAGCGCTCTGTTATTGGTGATTTGGCCGTACAGCACCATTGCGCCGTAGGCATTGGCTGCTTCAGAAGTGGATTCGTTATTGTTGCCCAATACAAAGTTCGCATGGCCTGATGCCCAGGAGAATCCGTAAGCTGGATCAAAATTGCGCAGGTAAGGGAACATGGCATCGTCGCGCGGTGCGGCGTAATCGCGAATTAATAATTCCACCATAGGGCCGTAATTCGTTGCGCTACACCAGCTGGCATCAACACGGCAAATTTCTGCAGCGGCGCGCACAAAATATCCGTAGTGGAAGTGGTGATCATTTAATTGTTGTTGTGAACCAAAAGATTCATCGTAGCCAAGCAAGGTATCCCAGTTGCTGTCGTAGGAAAAATATTTGGTGGTATCGACACTGCCGTTGGTATTAGCGCGGAACCAATCTTGCAATTCGCCTTTGAGCCAATTGATGAGTTGATCTGCTTCAGCGGTCATGCCAATTGAACGAGCAATCGCAGCGAGTTCGGCAACCTTGCCGTAATTTTTACCCGCCCAGTAGGTATCGGTCATATTGTTCCAACCGGCAGGGCCTTGATTTACAAATTCAGTAACGAAAGCTTTTAATTGGTTTGCATCGTAATCGCCAATATTTTCTGGCAAATAAGGCAGCACACCCACAAATGGAATCGTGTAACTAAAACTATTGGTCGCTGCAAATTTTGTCACACCGCGCGCGCTGCGCACTTTGTAATTGCTTACTGCTTGCGTGGAATTTTTCCATGCCATTGGCAACATGCCCGCCATAGTGGTTACGGGGGCGCCATTGAATTGGAATTTGTGGGTCACAGTCACTTTGCTGGTGGTGCGGTTTACCGCGTAAGTGATGTTCACTTTATCCACGCGCTGTGCAGCGTATTGTGCAAAATCCTGAATCATTGCTGCAGGCGGAGTGCCAGATACTTGCGGCAAGAGCGTGACCGTCATACGTTTGCTGGTGTTGTTGATGCCGATAGTCGCCGTATTTGTGTTGCTAAAGGTGGTGGCATCGTGACCGGTGATCAGGAAATTGTTGTAGTTGCCCGCAACGCTGGTCCATACCCCAAGGGAATTTCCTTGCTGGTAAAAAATCCCTTTTTCTCCGCCATCAGCAGCCTTGGTGCGCAACTGCAAATTACCTTTGAGCGCAGTGAAATACGCATAGGGTGAACCGTGTACAAAGGTCGCTTCCATCACTGGCGTACTGCCGCTGTTCCACTGCACAGTCACTGAGCCATCGCTGTAATCTTTTAAGTAGGCTTCGAGGTTGGTGTAATCCGTATTGGCGATGGCGATACCATCAAACACTTCATTGAACGGATCGGGAATGGAATATTGGGTTGCTGTGGGATTGGTACGCAGGCCGCCGGGAATGCCCATAATACGCACGCCGCGATCGGTAACGCGCGCGGTCATAGGGTCGGGCGTAATGTAGCCAGCGCCGTTAGGATCGCCCACTTTCATTTCGCCCATAAACGAAATCGAACCCCACCAGCGATGGGTCATGGTGTGTTTGGTGGTTGCGGGAGCCACTTTTTGTGGATACAACGGAGTAGGTGCACCAATCGGATTACAGCTGCTCACGCCCGGCTTTACGATGCCCGCGTTGTAAATCCAGTTGCCATGGTCAACCGCGCATTTGTAACCGGCGGGGTTGGCGGCGTCGGTTATATTACCCGCACCGTAGGAAGTGATTGTTGCTGAGCAGACAGGTGCGAGTGCGACTGCCCCCCATATGAGTAAGGCATTCTTTAACTGTTTCATGATATGTCCCATTTTATTGTTAGATTCTGGTGCGCTTGGCGCTCGCCCGACAGGCGAGCCTTGTCCGACGTGCCACCCTAGTCCAAGGTGTCAGTTAAATCGTCCCAAGTTAAAAATAAATCCAATGTGGGAGGGTTCACTTTATGGAATATAAAGAGTGAAACTCCTTTATCTAAGAAATAAGCCTGAGAAAAATTCTGCTTATTCACTCGCGTTGTAGCGCCCGTCGCCACTTATATAGAGGCGCTCATTCGGTGGATAATGCCGGCTCTTGAGCAACCAAGATGAGACCGCATGAAAATTATTAATCTAGCCTCCGCCCCCGAACATATTCCCACCATCGCCGCTTGGCACCATGCGCAGTGGGGTTATTTAAATCCAGGCGGAACCTTGGAGTCCCGTATCGAACGCATGCAGCGCTATCTAAAAGGTGCAGCTATGCCCGCGATGTATATCTGTGTGGATGGCAAACAGTTGGTAGGTACTGCCGCGTTGGTGGAGAGTGATATGGACAGCCACCCCGAGCTATCGCCCTGGCTCGCGAGCGTCTATGTGAAGCCGGATTGTCGTAAGAGCGGTGTGGGTGCGGCATTGGTGAAGCATATTGTTAGTCAGGCCAAAGCACTCGGTTTCAGCCCGCTTTATCTCTTCACTCCGGATCAAGCCAAATTCTATCGTGAACTGGGTTGGCAGTTTATTGCGCAGGAGTCATATCGCGGTGGCGAAGCGACCCTGATGAAGATAGATCCACTTTGACAACAGCAGCGCGGCCGATTATTTATTAATCAGCTACTTATCAATAAACAAGGAATTGAACAATGGGAAAACGCTACTCAGAAATTTCCGCAGACATTCAGGAATTTATCGCCCGGCAAAAATTATTTTTTGTCGGTACAGCAACTGATGATAGCCGGGTCAATATTTCCCCCAAGGGAATGGATTCACTGCGCGTACTCGATAGCAACCGCGTTATCTGGCTCAATGTCACCGGCAGCGGCAATGAAACCGCCGCGCACCTGCAAACCCATCCACGCATGACCATTATGTTCGCCGCGTTTGAAGGTGCGCCGATGATTTTGCGTTTATATGGCAATGCTCGGGCGATTCATCATGGAGATCTCGAATGGAATCAACTCTACAGCAACTTTGCTGTAACTCCCGGCGCGCGCCAGATTTTTGATCTGCATGTTGACTTGGTGCAAACTTCCTGCGGGATGGCAGTGCCTTTTTTTGATTATGTCACTGAACGCGAGCAATTAACCAACTGGGCGATAAATAAAGGCCAGGAGGGAATTAAAGCTTATTGGAAAGAAAAAAATCAGCTGAGTTTGGATGGGAAGGCGACGGGTATTGTGGAGAAAACGGTTTAGCAAATTTTTTGAATCAGAAAGGTAAAACTTGAAGCAAACACCTAATTTAATTGATATTTTTAGATGTATGTTTTAATGGAATATGGTATCGGCCGTTTAATAAACTAATATGGAGAATTAGGAGATTGTGAAAAGAGTTGTAGTTAGTATATTCATATTTTCCTTGCTTTTTATAAATGCTATTTGGGCGCTAAATTTTAGAGATCCTCATTTGTTATTTATCAGGGATTTTGAAATTTTATTTTTCTTGTTATCAAGTGTGTTTTTGGTTGTTAGTGCAATGCTACAAGAAAAAAAATGGATTAGAGTTTTTTGCTTGGTTTTCACTGCAATCTTGCTGGTTATCGTTAGCAAAAATGAATCTTATTTTTATAAATATAAAAATGAGATTTTATTGAATGAATCAAACCAATTTTCTTTAATAAATAAACGATTTATTGTGGGTTTTAACGATAAAAACCAGATTAAAAGACTAGCTGTCAATGGAATAGCGGGGATATTTTTAACAAAAAGAAATATACAAGGTGAAACACATAATTCTCTAAAATCATTTATCGAAGAACTGCAAGAAATAAGAAAAGAAAATGACCTGCCCCCTTTGATTATCACGACCGATCAAGAGGGAGGCGCTGTGTCCAGATTATCACCATTAGTTAGGCAGCAAGAATCATTGGCTATTGCTAGTAGCAAAGGAGAGTCAAGTTATGAGTATGGAAAGATGCAAGGGAAATGGCTCAATGAATTGGGGATAACAGTAAATTTTAGTCCGGTTATTGACCTAAAACCTAAATTACCTCCAAGTAAATTTGATTTTCATTCTTTAATTGCTACAAGGGCAATATCATCAAATCCAATAGAAGTTGTAGCCGTGGCATTACCTTATGTGAAAGGGCTTGAGGCGTCCGGTGTTAAAGCGACATTAAAACATTTTCCGGGCCTTTCAAGAGTGCAGTCTGACACACACCATTTTTCAGCTCGCTTGAATGTTGACATTCCAACTCTTCTGGAGACAGACTTGGTTCCATTCACAGATATATTGAAATCAACCTCGTCATGGCTAATGCTTTCACATGTAATATTAGAAAGTGTTGATCCCAAAAATCCTATAACCACATCTAATTTGGTTGTTGAGGGTATAATAAGATCAAAGTTAGGTATTGATAATGTGCTCATTACAGACGACCTAACTATGGGGGCGATCTATAACCGTGGCTTTTGTAAGAGCGTGGTTCAATCATATTCGACTACTATTGATTATTTATTAATTGCATATGACGATGAAAAATACTTCACTGCTATAAAGTGTATAAGCTCTCATAATGAGTAGCTGAAAAATCTGAACTTCTCCTCAGCTTTAGTGAGAATCTCTCGATAGTAAGGAGGTGTTAGATGCAGGGATTCAGTCCTAAATTGTATATACTCAGATGCTTCCTTAAATCCTTGGTCCTCAACCAGGTCCAGTCAGCGTCTTTTGGCCGGTTGTCCACAGATGATTTTTTGATTCTATCCTTGTCGATATAGCTCCACTCACCCTCCCCGAAAAAATACGCAAAATATACACGCAACAGGTTTTGTCTTGTTGGTTGAGCGCTATGCTAGCCATTCAAACATAAGCATAGGATAGGGGATTGAAAATGAATAAAAATGGAAATGCTTCAATATTTGGCCTGGCTGTCGTAGGTCTATTGTTGGTTTCGTGCTCCTCGCCGAAAATCGGCTTAATGGCGAGTAACGACACAAAAGAAAAATACCATGCCGCAGAAATAAATGAATATATGGAGAGTCTTGCTGATGAGGATTCGCCAGGATTTTCGTATTTAATATCGAAAGATGGGCGAGTAATTGCGAAAGGCAGTGTGGGTTTTGCTGATGTGGAAAACAAAAAATCTAATGATACTGGTACAATTTTTAAAGCGGCCTCTATTACTAAGCAATTTACGGCGGTTTCGATTCTACTGTTGGTAGAGCAGGGTAAGTTAGGGTTATATGATAAATTGGAAACGTTTTTCCCAGAGTTGCCTAACGCAAAAACTATATCAATAAGAAATTTACTTGATCACACATCAGGAATGTGGGAACAAGAAAAAGATGAAGATTTTCCTTTCCCAATTGAAACTGAAGTTCCGTCCTCTGTGCATCTTTCCTATATACAAAAAAATAAGCCTTATTTTGAGCCAGGTGAAAAATGGCATTATTGCAGCAATGGGTATTTTGTATTGGGTCTAATCGTTGAGAAGATTGCAGGTGTTTCTCTTGAAACCTATATGAACAACGAAATATTTAAGCCGTTGGGAATGAGGAATTCGGGCTTGCACGGGAGTAGCACCAATTATGCAAATAGCGCAATAGGTTATGGTGTGTCGGAAGGTAAACCCTATAAGGAGAAAGATTCAAATATGACAACCTACAACGGAGCAGCTGCGCTCTATTCAACGGTTGAGGATCTGTTTATATGGAACGAAGCCTTGCATGGGGGTAAATTGCTTAGCGAGAAATCTTATAAAGAAATGATTTCGCCCCATATATTTAAAAATGGGTTTGTGCCTTTCGTCGGTTATGGATTGGGGTTGGGCATTGAAGATTTAGCAGGACACTCTACGATTGGGCATCCAGGGCGTGTGTATGGCTTCCATTCCGATATTTTGCGAATTCCGGATGACAATATAAACTACATTTTCCTTTCAAATGTAAACATCAATCAGCTGAAGGTTAAGGGCCGAGTTGCCGAAAAAGTCATTGAAATTTTGTACAAGCCTTGAATGTTTTAGTAACTTGCGAAGTGCACTTTCAAGCGCCATGTTTGCCGCTACTGGCATGGCGCTGAGTGCTTATCGCAAGCGGTTTTGTATTCTGGGGCTTGCGCGCTAGTCATTGCGGTTTTTGTG
>NZ_JBRFPI010000256.1:0-6725 GCF_053579595.1 Cellvibrio sp. | reverse complement strand
TCTTGATCACAGGCACTGCGGAATTGGGTTTTTCCGGCGCAGGCGGAGAGGGTGGCGGTAAGCAACAATAGACTGCTGGCAAATACAACTTTGGAAGATGGCATCTGTGATTCTCCATGGATGATCTTGATCATTGGATCAATATCTGGCTCAAGAGTTCACATTCTCGCTGGTGTAGAGAGGAATGCCAAGTCTGATGTATCAGGCGAGCAGTGCGTCCATCTGATGATGAAGCTCGCGATCAACCACATGAATCGCCAGTGCCAGCACTTGATCCAGAGGAGCATTTACATCAATGGTGTAAACATCGGTTTCATGGCTTGGGTCTTCAAGGCTCTCGAATTGGCTATCGACCAGGCTCGGCGCCATAAAATGACCGGCGCGTTTATTGACGCGGGTTTGAATAGTGTCTTTATCGCTGTGCAGGAATAAGAAAATCGTCTTCAATCCGGCTTTGCGCAACTCATCGCGGTGGGCGCGTTTAAGCCCGGAAAAGGCCAGTGTCGAATGCTGATGATTGCGCGCAGCATTGCGGAAGTAATCCCGCATGCGGATTACCCAGGGCAAACGCATGGCATCGGTCAGCGGTAAGCCTTTTGCCATACGATCGCGCGATTCCTGGCTGTGAAAATCGTCACCATCCAGATACTCATAACCATAGTGATCGGCCAGTGCTTTAGCAAGTGACGACTTACCACTACCGGAAACGCCCATCACAATAATGAGGTTGGTATTGGCATCAGGATTGGTTATGGCGGTTACATGCGGCATGTGAAGGTTTTCTCGTGTACACCTAATGACCAGCAAGGTTGTATACATGCTGATGATAGCGCAATCATTGCGCATGTGATATGTTAGCAAAAAATAATAGCCAAGTGCAGATATTGCCTATGAAAACAGCAAAAAAAAGAAGTTCAGATAAGAAAATTACCCTGGTTGATGTCGCCGATGCATCGGGTGTTAGTGCAATCACCGTATCGCGGGTGATCAACCAGCCGGAAAAAGTCTCTGAATCCCTGCGGATTCAAGTCCAAAAAGCCATTGATTCGCTCGGTTACATACCCAACCAGCATGCTAGTTCCCTGGCTTCATCCAAGTCCCGGGTGATAGGCGTTGCCATTCCATCATTAAGTAACATCGTGTTTACCGAGGTATTGCGCGGTATTTATGAGGTGATGGGGGCGGCGGGCTACAAGGTGCTGTTGGTGGACACCCACTACTCGCCGCTGGAAGAGGAAAAAATGGTGCGCACCCTGCTGAGCCAATCCCCTGAAGGATTGATCATTACCGGTGGCGACCAGACCAAGGCCTGCCAGAACTTCCTGCACAAGGCGCGTATCCCGATTGTGCAGATCATGGAATTGCTTGCCGATCCTATCGATATGAACGTCGGTTTTGCCCATGGCCGCGCGGGTTTTGATGTGGTCAAACATTTGTTGGGGCAGGGTTACGAACGCATTGGTTTTATCGGTGCGCGTATGGACCCGCGCGTACAGCAGCGTATGCAGGGTTACAAATTGGCATTGGAGCAGGTGGGTAAGTTTGAGAAGAGCTACATTGTCACCACGCCTGAGCCTTCCTCTATCGGTGTGGGCGGTGAATTGTTTAAAAGTTTAATGGCGTCAACGAACGGTGTTGTCGATGCGGTGTTCTGTGTGAACGACGACCTGGCACTCGGCGCATTATTTGAAGCGCAGCGGATGAATATTCGTGTCCCGCAGGATATGGCCATTTGTGGGTTCAATGATATCGAAGCGGCTGAATATGTGAACCCTTCATTGACCAGCGTGTCTGTTGGCCGTTATGAGATGGGTGTAAAAGCATCGGAAATGATTATTCGTGTGCTCAATGAAAAGCCAATCGAATCGAAAAAAGTCGATATGGGCTATGAAATTAAAAAGCGCGCTTCGACCAGTCGTTTGTAGTTTCGTTTTGCAATTACATAATAAATCTATAACGGGGTTTTCTTTTGACTAGTCGCAACAGTGATCGTTTGGCAAAGCTCACCTGGCGTGAGCGCATTGGTTACGGATTGGGTGATGCCGGTTTTAATTTCTACTGGGCGATTATCGGGTCTTATTTGGTATTTTTTTATACGGATGTATTTGGTATTGGCGCAGCAGCAGCAGCGACCATGATTACTGTTACCAAAGTTATCGATGCGATTACCGATCCAATTATGGGTGGCATCGCCGACCGCACCAATACTCGCTGGGGCAAATTCCGTCCCTATTTACTTTGGGGTGCGCTGCCAATGATGGGGGCGGGAATTTTAACCATGAGCACTCCGGAGCTGGATGATACAGGTAAGTTGATTTGGGCTTACGCTTCCTACTGCTTGTTAATGCTTTGCTATACCGTGTTGAATATGCCTTACAACTCGCTTTCGGCAGTGTTAACCGCCGACACTCAAGAGCGTAATAAACTCAACAGCACACGGTTCTTTTTTGCCTACTTTGCCAGCATTTTTGTGGGTGCAGCTACACCGGAATTGGCGGAGTATTTTGGTGATGGCGATCGTTACAGTGCGCGCGGTTGGCAGATGACAATGGTTATATACTCGATCATCGCCAGCTGTTTATTTGTAGTAACTTTTTTGACTACACGCGAGCGAATCCAACCATCGCTAACCCAGGAAAAAACTAATCCGCTGAGTGACCTGAAAGATTTGTTCACCTGTCGTCCTTGGTTGGTACTTTTTGTATTGGCATTAGTGTTTATGATTACTATGACACTGCGCGGGAGTTCGGCCGCTTATTATTTTCGCTATTTTGTTGAGCGACCTGATTTGCTTGGCAATTACATAGGTTTGCAAATGGCGGGCTTGATGGTCGGCGCAATGTTCGCATCAACAGTCACTAAATATATTGATAAGCGCAAATTGATGATGTCGTTACTCTGTGTGGTAGCGATATTGTCGATAGCATTCACATTTGTTCCCAAGCCGCATTCCAATGGTGTGTTGGATGTTGCATCAAATGAGGTCCAACTTGATGCTGGCACGCTGCTCGGGCAGCCACATGCAGAAGGTGATACCTATCAGTGGCTGCGCCACGACAAAATTTTCTGGATTATTAAGGAGCGTGTTCCTCTGGGTGAAACCGGACCGAATTTGAATCTGGCTGATGCGAAAGGGCAGGTCATCAGTGTGATTCGTACAGGGGCGGATGGCAGTGTGCGCGATAGTGCAGAATTACCGAAAGAAATTATCTGGATGTTTGCTCTGAATATTTTGATCAGCATTGCGCTGGGCTTTAAACCGCCAATTACCTGGGCGATGTATGCCGATGTCGCTGATTACAATGAATGGAAAAATGGTCGCCGTGCGACCGGTATGACTTTCGCTGCAACGACCTTCTCGCAAAAAATTGGCAGTGCAATTGGTTCTGCATTAATGCTCTCTGTGCTAGCGGTGATGGGCTATCAAGCGGGCCAGATGCAGGCGGGGGCATCGCTCGACAGCATCGTCTACATGCAGACACTCGTGCCCGGATTATTTGCTTTGCTCACTGCATTGTCGCTGGTGTTTTATAATCTGAGTGATGCAAAAGTTGAATCGATCCAACAGGACCTTGAAGCGCGTCACTCCTGATTGTTAGATCTTTAATCAAGCGCCGCGCTGCGGCGCTTTTTATTTTTGGCCCTCTTATTATTTGTTTTCGATAGGACAACCCTCATGACTAACGCTTTACTGAACCCCAGCCAGGCTGGCGAACGCTATGATTTGTTAACTCCGACAGCTATGCCGCGTGCTGCAGGATTCCTGTGGAACCAGCAGATGATGATTCAAGTAACCTGTCGTGGTTATGCAGTTGCACAATTTATGCAGCCAGAACCTGCCAAATATGCGTATGCACCTAATTTGGAAGCAAAAACTTTTATGCAGCCCGAGCAGCCATATTATGCGCATCATCCGGGCCGTTTTTTTTATATCAAAGATGAAGAGACGGGGAAGATTTTCTCGGCGCCTTATGAACCCGTGCGCGCGCCCTATGACGATTATTCTTTTTCCGTTGGCAAAAGCGATTTGCAATGGGCGATTGAATGCGATGGTGTGCGCGCCGAGTTGATGTTGTCGCTGCCGGTAAGTGATGTGGTGGAGTTGTGGCAGTTGCGCGTGATTAATAATTCCGGCCGTGCGCGTAAACTGAGCGTCTATCCCTATTTCCCTGTGGGTTATATGTCATGGATGAATCAGTCGGCTGAATACCGTACAGATCTGGGCGGTATTGTCGCTACTTGTGTTACACCTTATCAAAAAGTCGCTGACTACTTTAAGAATAAAAACTTCAAAGACAAAACGTTTTTCCTGCATGAAGTTAACCCGGTTGCTTGGGAAGCAAAACAGGAAACATTTGAAGGTGAGGGTGGCTTGCATAATCCAACGGCTTTGCGGGCTGACGTGCTGACTTGTGGTGATGCGCGCTATGAAACACCCGCTGCAATTTTGCAGTATCGCTTGGAAATGCCTGATCAGGCGCAGCAGGATTATCGATTTATTTTTGGCCCAGCGTTTGACGATGCAGAAATTTCAAAGCTGCGCGATACCTATTTAAGTGCATCGGGTTTTGCCAAAGCACAAGCCGATTACGCAGCTTATATCGCCGCTGGCAGTGGCTGTTTACAGATTGAGACACCGGATGCCGAGCTGAATAATTTTGTAAACAATTGGCTGCCGCGCCAGGTGTTTTATCACGGTGATGTCAATCGCTTAACCACTGATCCGCAAACGCGCAATTATCTGCAAGATAATATGGGCATGACGTTTATCAAGCCTGAAGTTACTCGTGCAGCATTTTTGCATGCGTTAAGCCAACAAGAGGAATCGGGTGCAATGCCAGATGGTGTTCTGTTGGCGGAGGGGGCGGAGCTTAAATATATTAACCAAATTCCCCATACTGACCATTGTGTGTGGCTGCCGGTGTGTTTAAAAACTTACCTTGATGAAACCAATGACTATGCAATTCTGCAGGAAATGGTTGCGGGTCACGATGGCAAAACGCTGTCCGTTTTTGATCGCATTTCTAATGCTATGCGCTGGTTGTTGCAAGCGCGCGATCATCGCGGCCTGAGTTTTATTGCGCAGGGTGATTGGTGTGATCCCATGAATATGGTGGGTTATAAAGGCAAGGGTGTTTCCGGTTGGTTATCGGTGGCAACGGCCTATGCATTGAATTTATGGGCGGATGTCTGCGCAAAAAAATCGTTGCCTGATCTGCAGCAAGAGTTTATTGCGGGTGCGCAGGAAGTGAATGCCGCGGTGAATAAATATTTGTGGGATGGCGAATGGTTCGGGCGCGGTATTACCGACGATGATGTAGTGTTTGGCATCAGTAAAGATAAAGAGGGGCGCATCTTTTTAAATCCGCAAAGCTGGGCCATTTTGGGTGGTGCGGCAAATGCAGAGCAGCGCGAAAAAATGATCGCGGCCATAGAGCAGCAATTGGAAACACCATACGGCGTAACTATGCTCGCTCCCGCTTATACAGCGATGCGTGATGACGTAGGCCGTGTTACGCAAAAACATCCCGGTTCGGCGGAAAACGGTTCGGTTTACAATCACGCGGCGATATTTTATATATACAGTTTATTTACTATTGCTGAAAAAGATCGCGCCTACAAGTTGCTGCGCCAAATGATTCCTGGTCCAACGGAAGCGGATTATTTACAGCGTGGACAATTGCCGGTGTATATCCCCAATTATTATCGCGGCGCTTATCATCAGTATCCGCGCACTGCAGGTCGCTCATCGCAATTGTTTAATACCGGAACTGTTTCTTGGGTATATCGGTGTTTAGTTGAGGGTGTGTTTGGTTTGCAGGGTAGTGAAAGCGGTTTGCAGATTGCACCACAATTGCCATCAAGTTGGCCAGGCGCAAAAGCAGTGAGGCAATTTCGTGGTGCTGAGTTTCATGTGTCGATCGAGCGGGCGAATGTCGCTGCGACTGAAATTCGCTGCGAGGGCGAATTGCTCAGCGGTAACGCTATTGGCAATATTCAAGCAGGGCGCCGCTATTCGGTGCAGGTGTTGATTCCTCGCTAGATAGCCAGTGCTTCCCCATAACCAGCCGACAACAAAAAAAGCGCACAATGAGAGCGCTTTTTTTTGCATGGCAATAGCCCAATTACTCTGTCTTGGCGGTTTTTTTTGCGGCTTTTGCTTTTGCGGGTTTGGTTTCGGGTTCTGTCGCTAATGACTCTTCTGCTGCGGGCTCCGCGGGTTTTGCCTTTGTCTTGGTTTTGCCGGATTTGGCTGGTGCTGATGCCTGGCGCACTTTTACTATGGAGAGGTATTTGACCCAGGCTTGCTCGATGGGACTTTTAGGGGCGCTTTGATTTGCAATCACTTTGAGGATGTGTAAATCGTCGGGTGTTGGATCTGATACCTCATCCATCGCCAGAGCATTAACCAGTACCCCTTGTTTGCGTATCAGGCGCGCCTGAATATCCGAGAGTCCACCTTTTTCAAAACCATCAGGAAAGTTAACGGTGTCTTGAAAAGTCTGTTTCAGATAGTGATCACGCGGCAGCATAGAGTATCTCCATTATTAGTATGTGCACTTCGGGGTGAGACGTTAACTGCAAACAACCGCGTCCTTGTTGTGGTTGCTCGCGGGTGATATCGCCCCAACCCCAGCTCTCTTTTTGTAATGCCGGAAAAGGGTTCCGGGCAAAAGTTGCTGCCGAAGATAATCTGTTTATGTGACAGTGTATAGAGCTAAAGT
>NZ_JBRFPI010000255.1:0-6733 GCF_053579595.1 Cellvibrio sp. | reverse complement strand
ATTTTACTCCGCTGTATCGCTCTGCAATCGGTTTTGATCGCATGGCTAATTTGTTGGATAACCTTTCTCGTGCTGAGCAGAACCAACCCAGCTATCCGCCCTACAACATTGAACTGACGGGTGAAGATAAATACCGAATTACTATGGCCGTTGCCGGGTTTGATCAATCTGAATTAACTATTGAGGTGAATCAGAATAATCTGACTGTATCTGCTACTAAAACTGCTGAAGATCAACAGAGAACATATTTGCACCAAGGCATAGCTGCGCGCAGTTTTGAGCGTCGGTTCCAATTGGCTGATCATGTGCAAGTGAAATCGGCGAATTATGAAAATGGATTGCTGCACATCGATTTGCAGCGTGTTATTCCTGAGTCCATGAAGCCGCGTACCATTCCCATTGGTGTGCAAACTGCAGAAAAACTCACCGTTGTTCCAGCGAGTGTCGATGCTGCATAATCCCGTACAGTATAGATGCTAAGAATAACCTCGATGCCGTTGGTATCGGGGTTATTTTTTAGAAGATTTTTTATGAAAAAATCACGTGCTGAATAATTTTGCCCGTACAGTATCGCGATAGGCGTTTGGTGTTGTAGCTAATTTCCGCCTAAACAGGGCGGTAAAATAACCTGTGTCCTGATAGCCGACTTTGTCGGCGATTTCGCTAATTGATAGGTTGCTGGTTTTTAATAAATCTTTTGCAATGTTGATGCGAATTTCCTGTAAATAATCCAACGGTGTTTGCCCCAGTGCGTTTTTAAAGCGGCGATTGAGTGTGCGCACACTCATGCTGAATCGGGCGGCAACTTGCGGGAATAAAATATCGCGCTGGTAGTTATCCTGTAGCCAAATTTGTATTTGGGTTATGTCTTCGTCTGGATGCCTGTTTTCTTCCGCTTCAAAAAATCCACTGGTTTCATAAGCCTGGCGAATCTCGTGAGAGAAGTGTCGCTCCACATGGCTTGCTATCGTTTTGCCAAAAAAGCGCTGGATAAAGTGCACGGTTAAATCGGCAAGGGAGTTGACACTCGCGGCGCAATACAGGTTGCCCGCTTGGGTAATGAAATATTGTCGCTTAAGTTGTACAGCGGCGTAGTCCTTTTGAAATTGGTCGAAATAGTGCCAGTGTGTTGTTGCCGCTTTCCCATCCAGTAATCCTGCCTCCGCGAGAAAACAAACCCCTGTTCCCACTGCGCTGACAATGGCACCGTTCTGGTATTGCTCGCGTAGCCATTCGAGTGTTTCGCGATGTTTCTCTACAACAGGGCGGGGGTTGCGCCACAAACCAGGTATATAAATCAGATCGCTGGCCGGTTTGCTGGCAATCGTGAGATCGGGTTGCCATAAAAGTCCGGTACGGGTAGCGATAGGTGTGGTGCTTAGGCTGATGGTTTTAATATCGAGAGGGCGTTGCTGATCGCGTGGCAGCATGCTTCGTACAGCGCTTTCGGCTGCAAGCAGCATTTCCATCGGCAGGGTGCTACTAGTGGCGAGCATGCGTTCGCAGAGTAAGAAATGGATGCGGATAGGGGGATTTTTGCTCATGGAGTGATCGTATTGCCTGAATTGATACTTTGTGGCTAATTTACCACTGAAAATGACCAAATCAACAAGGACATCGCGAGTGAATGCTCATACACTTCCTAAAATTTTGTCATTTTGCCAATAGTGGGAGTGTGTTATGTCTGTTGCGCGTTTACCGGTGATTGTGGGTTTTGGTGGATTTAATGCGGCTGGCCGCAGTTCCGGCCATCACGCCTATCGCCGTATGGTGATTGAGAGTCTGCAGCCAAAGGAGCGCCAAGAAACTATCGCCGGGTTGGCAGTCATGATGGGATTGGTCAGTTTTGCAGATGATGCCTATCGCGATACTGAGGGTAATGCGCTTGGTTTGGTTGATATCGAAAAACGTTTTGGTGAGCAAGTACTGGATGGCACTTTGATCCGCCGAATCGATAAAACCTTTTTTGATGTTGATGCTGCTCACTGGCAGAAATCGGCGACGCTTGGAGCGGGTGATTCGCCCTTGGTGGTCGAGATGCGCAAGCGCGATCTGCCCGAGCCAGTGCCCGCAGATTGGCAAATAGATGATATAGATGACGATCGTGTCCGCGTTACAACCTCATCGGGTCTGGAGGTCAAGTTCGATAGCTATCGCGATCTGCCGGTGAAATCGGCGGGGCAACTGCCGCGCGGGTTTAATCCGGGTGCGCTCTACAACTCTCACTATCACCCACGCGCTTTGCAGTTAGCGGTTATTGGTGCTTCTGATGCAATTCAGTCCACCGGATTGGAATGGCAGGCGGTAATGAACTCAGTAAAGCCGGATCAAATCGGCGTTTATGCCAGTAACGTGATGAGCCAGATGGATGAAAATGGCTTTGGCGGTCTTCTGCAGTCGCGCTTGAAGGGTAGTCGTGTGAGCGCCAAGCAGTGTCCGTTGGGTTTGAATACCATGCCAGCAGATTTTGTGAATGCGTATATTTTGGGGAGTGTTGGTCAGACTGGTGCGATCACGGGTGCCTGTGCCTCATTCCTCTACAACTTGCAGGCTGCGGCAGACGATATCGCCAACGGTAAATGCCGTGTGGCTGTCGTGGGTTGTGCAGAGGCGCCGATAGTGCCGGAAATTATCGATGGTTATGCCACCATGGGTGCACTTGCCAGCGAGGAAAAACTGAAAAAACTGGACGGTACTGAAGAGGCTGATCCGCGTCGTACCAGTCGTCCCTTTGGTGAGAATGCCGGTTTTACCATGGCTGAAGCCAGTCAGTACGTTGTCCTGATGGATGATGCCTTGGCTATCGAATTAGGCGCGGATGTGCACGGTGCTGTGGGTGATGTATTTATCAATGCGGATGGATTTAAAAAGTCGATCTCGGCTCCCGGTCCTGGCAATTACATCACCATGGCTAAAGCTGTGGCGTCGGCGCGCGCTATTCTGGGGTATGAATCAATCCAGCGGCGCTCGATGGTGCAGGCGCATGGTTCCAGTACACCTCAAAATCGCGTCACTGAATCGCAAATTTTTGACCAGATTGCGCAGGTGTTTGATATCAGTAGCTGGCCAGTGTCAGCGGTAAAAGCCTATGTGGGGCATTCACTCTCTGCCGCCAGTGGCGAGCAACTAATTGCCAGTCTCGGTATTTTTAAATACGGCCTTATTCCCGGGATCAAAACTATCACTAAAGTTGCTGACGATGTCTTTGCCGATCGTCTGCAAATTTCCACTAAAGATGAACATTGCAAGCAACCGCTGGATGTTGTCTTCCTCAACTCCAAGGGTTTTGGTGGGAACAATGCGACCGCCAGTATTTTTGCACCGCATGTGGTCGAATCTATGTTGGCTCGCCGTTATGGCGATGTGGTATTTGCCCGCTATAAAGGCAAGCGCGAACAGGTGCGTGCGGCCGCATCGGCCTATGATCTTGCTGCTTTGCAGGGCAATTTCTCGACTATTTACCACTTTGGCGAAGGTTTGATTGATGAAACCCTAATTAAAGTGGATCAGGAGCATCTGAGCCTGCCGGGGTTTGCGCAGGCGATAGATCTCACTTTTACCAATCGTTTTGCGGACATGTGTGACTAGATATTGTGGTAAAAAATGCCTCACCCCATAGGTAAGGTGGTGAGGTTATCCCGCTTAATGTTTTATTGGCCTATACAAAGCCCAATCTTTCCCTTAAAATGCCGCGCCTTTCGCACAGCTTATTGTGCGACTAACGATTTTTTAAACTTGAAAGTCGATTTTAACCGGGAAGGCTTGTCTTTCCCCCATAAGTAAATACAGGAAGAAGACCTCAATGGTAACTATTCGTCTGTCACGTGGTGGCTCTAAAAAGCGCCCGTTTTATCATCTGACCGTAACTAACAGCCGCAGCGCCCGTAACGGCCGCTTCATCGAGCGTATTGGTTTCTTCAATCCAGTTGCTCGTGGTCAAGAAGAGCGTCTGCGTGTTGATGCTGACCGTCTGCAACACTGGGTTGGTCAAGGTGCACAGTTGTCTGAGCGCGTTGAGCAACTGGTTAAAGAAAGCAAAAAAGCGGCTTAATTGCTCGCTAAATAAATAGTCGAAGGCGCCTGATGTCTGCGGAATCCAATTTAGTTAATGTCGGGCGAATTACCGCTGTTTATGGTGTGAAAGGGTGGGTGAAAGTTCACTCTTACACCGAGCCGCAAGAAAATTTGTTTGAGTATCATCCCTGGTTTTTAAAGACCAAACATGGAGTCAAGCAGATTGAGATAGATGAGGCGCGTCCTCATGGCGATGCATTTGTCGCGCACATTGTCGGTATTGATGATCGTGATTTGGCAATGCAATACACCGCAGCTGATATCGCCGTTGATAGCGAGCTCTTGCCTGAGCTGGATGAAGGTGAATATTACTGGAGTCAGCTTGAAGGCTTGGTGGTATTTACCCAATTTGGTGGTGAGCGCAAACGCTTCGGTGTGATTTCCAAAATAATGGAAACCGGTGCAAACGATGTGCTTGTTGTGGCTGCAGATGCAGAAAGTATTGATCAGCGCGAGCGCTTGATACCCTATGTGCCTGAACAGTTTGTACTGTCTGTTGATCTCGACGCTGGCGAAATGCTGGTTGATTGGGATCCCGAGTTTTAAGCTTTAAAAATTTAAAAGTTTAAAGCTCACTTATTTGGCGTAAACGCTGTGAGGCGAGAGGGGTAATCGTCAATTGCTTAAGATTGCGGTTGTTTCCATTTTTCCTGACATGTTTAACGCGATTGCCGGTTTTGGGATAACCAGCCGTGCAATCAAGCAAGGTTTGGTGGAGTTAAAAACAGTAACTCCGCGGGATTTTGCGCATGATCGTCACTCAACGGTAGATGATCGCCCCTTCGGCGGTGGTCCCGGTATGGTGATGATGGTGCAGCCACTGCGCGATGCTATAGCTGCTGCAAAAACCTGGGCGGGTGATGATGCAAAAGTCATCTATCTCTCTCCTCAAGGGCGAACCTTGGATCAGTCTGGTGTCGCTGAATTGGCGACCTACAGCAATATGGTGTTGGTGGCGGGTCGTTACGAAGGTATCGACGAGCGATTGATACAAACCGTTATCGATGAAGAATGGTCCATCGGTGATTACGTGTTAAGTGGCGGTGAGTTACCAGCAATGGTGCTTATCGATGCGGTAACGCGGCTGATTCCGGGCGCTCTTGGGCATGCGCTTTCGGCAGAACAGGATTCATTTACGGATGGGTTGTTGGATTGTCCCCATTACACCCGTCCGGAAGAATTTGAAGGAATGCGTGTGCCGGAAGTTTTGGTGTCTGGTAATCACGAACTGATTCGGCGCTGGCGCTTGAAACAAGCGTTAGGGCGAACATGGCTGAGAAGGCCTGATTTATTGCACGCAATAAATTTAACCGAGGAGCAGCAAAAGCTGTTGACGGAATATCGTCGTGACCTTGATACGACAAACTCTAGCTGTGAAGCTATAGACTCTTAGGAGAATATCAATGACTAACCCAATTATTCAGGCGTTGGAAAACGAACAACTGAAAGCAAACCTTACTGAATTTTCACCAGGCGACACTGTTGTTGTAAACGTGAAAGTAAAAGAAGGTGATCGCGAGCGTGTACAGGCTTACGAAGGTGTTGTAATTGCCATCCGTAAGCGTGGCCTTAACTCTGCATTCACCGTGCGTAAAATTTCTCACGGTGTAGGTGTCGAGCGTACTTTCCAAACTCACAGCCCGATGATCGACAGCGTATCGCTGAAGCGTCGTGGTGATGTGCGTCAAGCTAAACTCTACTACCTGCGTGACCTTACTGGTAAGGCTGCTCGTATCAAAGAGAAGCTGGTGTAAGATTAGGTCGATATTCGTATCGATTCGCAAAAAGCCGAAGTGGGAAACCGCTTCGGCTTTTTGGTTTTTCAGATTCCCGTTTTCTGATTGCCTTGCCGGGGTGGAGTCGCTAGAGTCGGTTTTTTATTTCAGGTTGAAATTATGGTTGCCGCCAAGCCGTTGGAGTTAACACCTGTCCCAGCAGATGCACAGCTTATTGCTGAATACTTGGATGCCATCTGGATGGAGAAAGGTTTGAGTGATAATACTCAGGAGTCTTACCGGCGCGATCTCGCGCAGTTTGCCGTCTGGTTAAACCAGCAGGGGCAGCATTTACTGGGTGCTGATGTGGCACTAGTGCAGGATTATCTGGATGTGTGTCTGCAGCAAAAACTATCCAGTCGCACATCCGCACGCTTTCTCTCTTGTGTGCGGGGATTTTATCGCTATCTGTTGCGCGAAAATCGGATCACTGAAAATCCGGTCGCCTTGGTCGATAATCCAAAACTATCTCGCCCTTTGCCGAAATCTTTAAGCGAAACCGATGTCGAAGCCCTGCTTGCAGCACCTGACTTGTCTGATCCGATAGGTTTACGTGATCGAACCATGTTGGAGGTGCTTTATGCCTGCGGCTTGCGTGTCACTGAATTGGTTGAGTTAACCATGCAGCAAATTAACCTGCGTCAGAATGTTGTGCGGGTGATGGGCAAGGGCAGTAAAGAGCGTTTGATTCCCATGGGGGAAGAGGCTGCCGCGTGGTTAGCGCGTTATTTGCGTGAAGCGCGACCTGTGTTGCTGAATAATATGCCGGATGAAGTAGTATTTCCGAGTGCACGTGCCCAACCTATGACCCGCCAGACATTCTGGTATCGCATCAAGCACTGGGCGATGGTGGCGGGTATCCAAAAAGAGTTGTCGCCGCATAC
>NZ_JBRFPI010000254.1:1419-6745 GCF_053579595.1 Cellvibrio sp. | reverse complement strand
GCGACGTTTAAGGCGCGGTAAAAACTGCGATCAACACTGACCGTGCGAAACAACGGGTGCTGTGCGTAAGCTGCGAGTCCGTAGCGCGACAGATTGGTTTCGGGATATTCGCCATTCCACACCAGGCCATCCCAGCCGGGATAATTCCATGAGGAAGTGCCCAAGCGTAAATGTGGTGGAAGCGATTTGGCCAACTCGATCCATTCGGGATCAGGCATAGCGGGTTCCACATTCCGGCTGGATTTTTTGACGGTTTTGGTGATGTTCTGTTCTGGCTCGCCAAAGAAAGAGTTCTGCATAAATACTATCTGCGTGAAGCGTTGCGATGACGGCAGCATATAGAAGCGTTTTTCTCGTGTCAGCTATCGCCAACCTGTTAGTTCCCAGTAATATGCGCGCCTCTGTTGCTGATTGCGGATTTTTCTATGTTGAGCGAACTGCTCGCTATTCTTGCGCCCATTATGATTTCGGTAGGTGCGGGTTTTGTTTGGGGTAAAACCGGCACTGAATTTCCCTCGGATTTTATCTCCCGTATTGTGATGAACATTGGCACGCCCTGTTTGATCATCAGTGTGATGGCGAAAGTAAAAATTGATCCATCGGTGATGGGGCAGGTGGCGCTTGCCACGGCAATCGTCATGACCGCCATGGGGTTAATTGGTTGGGCCTTATTGCGCTGGATGAAATTGGAAATCGGTACTTATCTCCCGCCATTAATTTTTCCCAACAACGGCAATATGGGTTTGCCCCTATGTTTGTTCGCCTATGGACAAACCGGCCTCGCGCTTGCGCTGGGTTCCTTTATGGTGATGATGGTTGCGACCTTTACGGTCGGATTATTATTAGTCACCACCAGTGATGGCGGTATTTTTAAACGCATGGCGGCCATCGCCAAACAGCCGGTGATTTATTCGATGATCATTGCGGTCATCTTGCTCGTCACCCACACTGAGTTGCCGCGCTGGATTAGCAACACCCTCGATCTGCTCGGAGGCATCGCAATTCCCTTGATGACCATTGCGCTCGGTGTTTCCCTCGCCACATTAAAAATTCATTTTTGGAAACGCAGCCTGCTGTTTAGTTTGCTGCGTGTGGGTGGCGGGCTGTTGTTCGGGTTTGTCGTATGCGAATTAATGGGCATCACCGGCGTATCGCGTAATGTGGTGTTATTGCAATCTGCCATGCCTATAGCAGTATTCAATTATTTGCTGGCGCTGCGTTATGATCGCCGCCCTGAAGAGATCGCGGCGATGGTGCTGGTATCCACACTGGTGGCATTTATTGGGTTACCTTTTTTACTGCTAGCGATTTTATAAGCCTGTTTGTGGGTAGAGGTATTAGTCAGAAAAGGATTTCATTCAATGAATAAGAGCATTGCGAATGGAAAATCCGGTTATTTCTTTTGTAAAACTACCTTGTGCTATTCAACTCGCCTTACTTCAGGCAGAGGTTGAATCACTGTTGCACCATCCGGCGCTTGTTGAAGCCTGGGTCGATCACGTTAATAAAAATGATTACGCCGGTGGTTGGGATGTATTACCTCTGCGCTGCCAGCAACAACACCTGAATGCACATCCTATCTTGCAAGGTTTCGCTATTGCCGATGGCGATGACTGGGAAAACTTGCCGGTGTTGGAGCAGTGCCCGGCAATCGCCTCCATTTTTAATCAACTGCAATGCCCCATTAAAGCCGCGCGCTTAATGCGCTTAAAAGCCGGTGCTGAAATAAAGCCCCATCGCGATCATGAGCTAAGCATCGAATTTGGTGAGGCGCGTTTGCATGTGCCGATTCACACCAGCGCTGCGGTGAGTTTTATCGTGGATAACAAAACAATTCCTATGCGCGCGGGCGAGCTGTGGTACTTCAATGCGGATCAGATACATGAAGTTTACAATCGCGGCAGCGAAGACCGAATTAATCTGGTGATTGATTGCGTCGCCAATGAATGGTTGTGCAAGCAAATTCGTTCGGGAGTATCGCAGTGAGTGATTTTTTTTCGGCTTACTGCGAACTGATCAGTTCGCCCGCACAATTGGCGCGCTGCCAAGAGGCGACTTCGGTTAGCGAATTGTTGGCAATCATTAAAAACCTGTGGCAACAAGCAGAGCTGAGTGATGATCAATTACTTGCTGAATTGGCGCAACTAAACCAACTTGTTTTAGATGGCGATAAAATTCAATTGGCAGGAAATTGGTTGCCTTATCGCTATCATGCAAAAAACCGCTGCATTCATTGGTGCTTGCCTGCCGGACATGCCACTGAGCCATTTCAGGATGAAACTATTTCCCGTTATCGACAAACTGTTTTAGTTAATCAATTCATTACACCTAAAACTGCTTTGTCGTCGCTGGATATTCAAGCGCAGGCTGTGCAATTCATAACACCGGCAGGATTTATTTTTCATTTGTCCCGTTGCGGTTCAACGCTGATTTCCGGTTGTTTGTCCGAGTTAGATACTACTTGCGTGTTTTCTGAATCCCCGGTGTTAACCGAAATCCTGCTAGATCAAACGCTCGAAGAGGCTGCCCAGCAACAACATCTGCAGCAGCTTATCAATTTACAAGCGAGTGTATTTCCTACGCGGCCAGATGTTGTTATTAAATGGAATGCCTGGGATATTTTCCGTTGGGATTTGATTCGCGCAATTTATCCGCAAGTACCGGTGATTTTTTTGGCGCGTAATCCGGTGGAGATTTTGGCTTCGCATCAGCGCTCGGCAGGGCGGCATATGAGTGGTGATTCTGTGCTGGCTGCACATTATCCTGAATTGGCTCCTCCGGTTAAGGATGAGAATATATTGGATTTTCGTGTTCGCGTGTTAGCGGTATTGTTAACCATGATGGAAAAGCATTGTCATGAAGTCAGTGTGAAAATTGTTGATTATGTTCAGGTAGACTTAAATAAAATATACGCGATTTGCAATTATTTTGCGCTTACTAAGAGCAGTGGGAGAATGCTATTAGTAGCGCAAAGAATGCAAGTTAACGCTAAATCATTAGGGCAGAGCTTTTGTGGCGACTCCGAGCAAAAGCGCGAACATTTTTCTGCTCCAGACAAAACACTTATTGAAAGTCGTTTGCTACCCCTCTATGAACAGGTGGTGTCATCGGCGCTAATCGAAAGGAAAGAATGAGATGCAAACAACAATGTCATTACCCGATGGTCTAGGGTTGCGTATCGCAAAATCATCAGATCAGATTTTTATTGAGAGTCTGTTTCAATCGACCCGTGAATTTTTATATCAGGCGGATGCGGAAAAAGAGTATGTCGATATGGTGATAGATCAGCAGCGGTATCTGCAAACCGAAGGCTATGGCAAACAATTTCCTAATGCCTACACCATGATTGTGGATAAGCAGCAAGAATCAATTGGAAAAATCGTTTTGGATTTTGGTGCAAATCTGGTGCACGTATTGGATCTTGCATTAATTCCTGCTGCGCGTGGCAAGGGTTATGGCAAGGCTGTGTTACAGGCTATCCAATATGTTGCGCAGCAACAAATGCTACCAGTGGGGTTATCTGTAGATGTCTATAATTTTCCGGCGAAGAAACTCTATTTGTCGCTCGGGTTTCAGGTTGCAGAGCAAACGCCGACGCATGAATTTATGCTGTGGTATCCCGCTGCTGCTATGCAGCGGATTTTCACCGGTTGAGGTTTTATACTTTTGCCAGTTTCGCTTCAACGATTGCCCGTACTTGTGTAGCCTCGGGTGTTTGTATAAGAACGCCTTCGCTGTTAAAGAGAAGTAGCTCTTCAATTAAGTCAAATTCAGTTTTTGCGAGCCTAATGTAATTTTCCGGGCGAACCTTGGCTGTTGTTTTACGATAATAACAATCCTGTTCAGGATAATAGCGGCATATCTGCGGGCGTTCTGGTTGGTCATAAATACTGCAGCGATTGCCCTGTAAATGAGAGCAGGGCGTTTTCACCAATAGTGACCAACCCCGGTCAGAAATGACAATCTGTGTGCCCGGAAAGTTCAAGCAATAGCGCAGGTAGTCAATATCTTTAAATTGTGTTGGTGTTTTAAAGGGCACAGACAGATGAGTGCAACACCAGCTGCTGCAGCTATCACAAATCGTGCGATATTGACTCAGACTAAAACTTTGTTGTTCAGGTGGAAAATGTTGTCGCTCACTGGCGATTAGCCAATTCGTGTAGGGTGCGTCTGGTACCGCTGCGGTTTGTTGTTGGGTGGATGCGGTTACGTATTCGATTTGCCCCATAAAGTGCGCGAGGTTATTCCATTGTGGTGGCATTATTTCGCCACTGGCACCAAATTCCAATGCCGGTATTAATGCCTGCCAACGCTGCGCATTCATCCAGATTGCATCGGTCTTCGGTTGCTGTTTATCCACCATGTTGGGTTTAAAGTAGCAGCTATAGGGGCTGTAATTAACACATACCAGCGGTTGCTCCGGTTGGTTGTGGATGTTGCAGCCAGACTCTTTCGAAAAATGTTGGCATTGACTGCGAAAGTAAATATGGCAATACCAATTCGGGTTTAACGTCACTTCGATATTGCTGAAGTTAGCAAAATAAATCGCCTGGTCCAGATCTTTTGCGGTGCGAACCGGAAAATTAAAAATTTCCAAATGGGAGCAGCAGGGTGCTTCTGTGCAGCTCATACAAGGTGAGGTACTTATCATGGCAAAGCCCATTGTTATATCGCAGAATCAAGTAAAAAATAATGAGTAAATTGCGCGTCAGTAAAATTTAATTGAAGACTGCCTGATAATGTGGACGAGTATCGCGAGGATCGGGCGGCAAAATGCGGTTGACGTAAATATCCGGCAAATCGCCCAGTGTAGGGTGCTTCAACGTAAAACAATTATCGGCAATCGCCATATTATCGTCAGCACAAAATAACAAACTGAATGGAGTGCGCAGGCTGTTGTTGTGAGCTGCTTGTGGAAATTCTTCCACTGAAATAAGGCGCAAATTTGCGGCTGTAGTAGCTTTAAATGTGAGTTGAAACAGGTGGTTTATATGTGGCCCGAAGTGGGCGCTAGTCAAGGTTGCTAACATAGGAGTTGTTGGTCAAAAGCAGAACGTGAACGATTAATCTTTGCCAGTTCCGTTGGCAAAGATCGCATTTGCAAATTAATTGCGTGACGGGAAAACACCTGCAAGTGCGATGCAGTAATTCATTCCCAAATAAGGGTTTAGAATATTGAAGGGCTGGTTGCCGCCCGCAGTGCCGCAGGTTGCCGTTGCGGTTGCAGCGTTACTGCCAAGTTGTACCGTAGTTCCTGCTGAACTGCTATAGAGTCCGCCTTTGCTCACACCGGGGCCGGCGAAGATGAGCGGGACCTTGGTGCCGC
>NZ_JBRFPI010000254.1:0-1409 GCF_053579595.1 Cellvibrio sp. | reverse complement strand
GTCCACCTTTGCTCACACCGGTAAGTGAAGCGAAGTATGAACCTGCTGCAGGAGCGGTAGTGCCATCGGTATTGGTGCTGGCATTCACATTCACAGCAACACCGACGGTGTGGGCGTGGGTAGGCATTTCAGTTGAGAGGAGGGTGTGAGTTTGAGTGCCGCCAACCTGACCTAATTCCGTTTGTTGTAGCCCCAGTGTATTGGCGCCTACGCCCACCGGAATGCGTGAGCATAAATTAGGTAAGCCAAATGTGTTTTGTCCGTTGCCGCCGTAAATAGTCCCTAATAATGAAAAAACTGCACTGTACTGCGAAATGGCCAAGAGGTTGCCGTTACAGGCTGCCCAGCCGCGCGGTGGGAATGAAAAGCCAAAAATTTGAACTTGGCCGATAAACGGTTCCATAATTTTCTCCTTAAAACATTGTTGATTAATGATGCCTTTCAAGCTCTTGCTCAGGGCCTGTGAAGGCACGTCTAAGGCTAGCGATTAAACCTTAAAGGTCAATTACTAACGTGCCAAGACTAAAGCAAAATGGCGTTTAAGTCGCTTACGCAGGATTACAGCAATAAAAATGCTTAAAATTTAAGCGGCTACCAATGGCTTTTTAGGTCATTTTAAAAGGGTTTTTGTTTTATTCAGATTGTCACCGACTAACAGACAAATTTGACTTGAGTTCGCTCTGGCACCCGTTAATCTTGCAGTGAGATAATATGCTTATCACGTAGTCCGTGTTATTTGCTGTCATGTTTTTCGCGCTCGATTGATGGCATGATTGCTGTTTATAGTTGTTAGTTGCATTGCCCGCTACATTGACTAAGGATAAATATGCCTGCCCAGTTTCATTTTATTTCCGGATTACCCCGGTCTGGTTCCACGTTGTTGGCGGGCATTCTGCGCCAAAACCCACGCTTTTATGCTGCCATGAGTAGCCCTGTTGCCGGTTTGGTGAACTCTATGTTGGAGCAGACTGGTGCTAACAGCGAATCCTATACGTTTTTTGATGATGCAAAGCGCAAATTAATGTGCACGGCATTATTCAATGCGTACTACTCCGATAAAACCGAGCCTGTCATTTTTGATACCAACCGTCAGTGGACGGCACGTATGCATCAACTGGTGGAGTTGTTCGATAATTTCAAAATGATTTGCTGCGTGCGTAATCCCGCATGGATTATGGATAGCTTTGAAACTATCTATCGTAAAAACCCTTTCGATTACAGCCGAATGTTCAGTGCCGCATCGCGCGGTACTGTGTATAGCCGTTGCGATTCACTGATTAACGGTGGTGGCACGGTGGGTAGCGCTTGGACTGCTCTGAAAGAAGCTTACTACGGTGAATTTTCTGATCGCTTGCTATTGGTGGATTACGACCTGCTCACACAACATCCTGCGCGAACCATCGAGCTAA
>NZ_JBRFPI010000253.1:0-6749 GCF_053579595.1 Cellvibrio sp. | reverse complement strand
AATATAGCCACGATTCATTAATTGACCAATCAATTGCACTTTCACGGAATGCGCCTGTATACCTGCATTTGCCGCGATTTCCGCGCTATGCCCAATCACATTCACTTTTGCATCAGATACTACAGTGCCATTAATACGCACACTGGGCGCTACGCTTGCCTGCACGATCGATTTCAGCTCAATTTTTTCTTCTTGGGCGCGCAACTGCCCGCGATAAATTTGTGCAGCGCGATGCGACGAGCGAGTCGATAAATTACCACTCAGCAGAATGGAATCTGTTGCAAAAATATTAATTGCACCCGATGAAATTGCGGCTCGTAAATCCATGGCGCCAGTACCAGCTACGGTATTTTCCACGCCCATAGTTTCGTAATTCACGCGCAAATTTCCCTGCAATACACTTACACCGCCAGATCCCACTACCACCGAATTCATATCCGGCGTAGAAACAAAATCCAGCACCTGTTCAGTTGCGCCCGTTTGCGAACTGACTTCTGTAGATTGACGAGCATATTGCTGCGTATTGATGTGCCCATTAGCAATTACTTTGTCTGCAATAATTTCCAAACTGACCGCGCCGGATGCTTGTAGATTATTAATATCTATCAAGCCCGCCTGCTGGGTTTGCAATTCGCCGACCTGAGCCATAGCAGACGACAAAGCTGTTGTGGGGGTTGCCACTGCCATCACTGCGCGTTGAACATTGATGAATCCACAATTTTCGCAGCGAATATTGTTGGATGCAGAGCTGTTGATAATTAGCAGATCAGCCGGTTCACCAACAATTTCAATCCCACTCTTAAGTTCAACGTCGTTCGCATCCAACACAATTAATTGCGGCACGATCTCGTTGTCATATACATCGCTGCGATTAATGATTTTCAGTGGTCGATTGAGTATTAGTTTATCCAGCTTGTTGTAACTAATACGATTATTATTGGCTGGCTTAATACTTAACACATCCGATACTTTCAACGGCATCACCGACCAGCCTTGACTGGCAGACTGGGTACCAAACTCCGAAAGAACATCAATTCCATCAAGCGAGAAAATAGTCGGCTGTACTAATGCACTTGTTGCTGATGAAACTATTTCACCACCACGCTTGTTCAACAGTTTTACCGTCAATTCATAATTTCCAGCAACCACTGGAGTCCATTTGGTACTGTAAGGAGGCTGGTTACGAGTCTTACCAACCGGCTCACCATTCGCATAGAACGTGATTTGCTCAATTTGCTGATCCGGGTCAGTCACAGACGCCTTTAATTCGGTAGCAAAACCAACACTAGCATTGCCGCTAATTTGAACAGCAACAGTTGGCTGTTGCGGCTCCACAACTGTAATTTCAGACTCCATCGTCCTTAGCGTTTTTGCATCATCTAGATAAGCAACAGCTTTGAATTTGAAAGTCCCCTCTGAATTCGCCAGCCATTGTACTGGTGTGCCAGCCGGCACCCTGAATCCTTTAGTAAGCTGCGCATTGTTTATGTAGTAGTCAATAACAGGCGGGCGGCCATCAAGGTTGCGCCAAGCTCGCATATAGTTATCAAATACGCTGGCCATTACCGGAACATTGCTGCCAACAAACACTCGCTTACTTTCAAAGGGTTTCGGTGACAACAGCGCGATCACAGGCGAAGATGAATCAGTGACATCAAAACTATAGGTTTGTGAGAAACCTAAACTTCCATCTGAATAACGCGACACTACTCGCCAATAGTATTTAAAGCCGCGATACAGCCCTTCCTGTAATTCGTCTTTGTAGACTCCCGCTGGAGCCCAGCCGTTAGCATTATCCCAGCAGGTTTCGGTAGAACCGGAGACAGCTTTGGCCCAACGCCGCTCTGTGAACTCTGGTGTATCACTAAGCGTAACCACATAGTCAGTCGCGTTGGAGTCAGCATTCCATTTAAAGCAAGGTGTGCTTTGATCAATTGCGACGTCGATTGAAGAACCATTTACAGGTGCAGTCAAACTAATACCTGAGGAAATCGCCCCGTATTGATTGATTTTGATTCGAGATTTTTGCCATGCACCACAACTTGAAGCCGACTGGCAAGCACGAACCTGCCATTGAATCATGGCGTTGTCTTTATACGTCGCCATGGATTCATTAATAGTTGTCGCTAGCGAATCACTCAGCGTCACATCGCTCGGCAGCGCAGATTCAATCTCAGAAACACTATTGCCAACACGCACTTGTAATTGATATGAGCGCGAGCCACTCACTTTATTCCACTCGAGTTTAAAGTTCTGCAAAACTACATCGGAGGTAACGTTGAGTATGGGTAAGCTGTTATTCAAGGTGAATTGATTTGTACCGGAGACACCTTGACGCCCGTCAACATAATTGATGATTACGCGCCAATAATAAGTACCACCCACCGCGAGATCATCAGGAAGCTCACTGCGATAAACCCCGGTTCTGGTCCAGTCATTAACATTACCCCAGCAAAGAGTAGTTACATCTTTGCTAACACCGCGCTGCCAACGGCGCTCGGGAAATTCAGAAATATTACTAACTACAACGGTATAAGCCACTGCGTCCGGATCTGCGCTCCAATTGAAGCAAAGGTTATTCTCTGCATTGTTGAAGTCGATAACGCTATTGCTTGCAGGCGCCAATGCCTGGGTCACTGTTGGTTTGGGATTATGATTCAAAGTCTTAACCCTGGAGAGCTGCGACTTACAACCACTGGCTACTTCACACACAACCATTTTCCATTGCACATATAAAACATCTGGCAGGCTGCTTACCGGAATAGACATAGCACCAGAATTATATTCAGCTTGCGACATTGAGTCTGGAGCCCATTCAGCCTCATATAGTTCATCCAATCTGCCTGAACTGCGCTTCCAAAACTCAAACCGTGTATACCCCACTACCGGTTTCCAACTTAAATCAAATCGTAGACCATAAATATTTTGCGTAGCAATGAAATTAAAATTACCTGTATCACTTATTGGGGGCTCAGGAATAACATTGACCGATTTATAGTGGGTACTGGCAGTGCCGCCAAGACTATTTTCTGCAATTGCTTCAATATGGGTGTTACCTTCAACGGTAGGTCTCCAGTTAACTGAGAATGGGCTTGAGCTGTCGCTTCCAACCAACTGCCCACCTGCGTAAAAATTAACTTGAGTGATAGTGCCTTGAGATGTAGTTGCGTTTACGCTTAACGGATTGTTTTGCCCTACAATCGCCGTAGATATCAGCGGGTCAAAATTCACCACAGGCATAGCTACATTTTTACAAGATGTGCTGGTATTAACCGGCAATACACTCGAGTACGCACCACAATTATTTCCTTCGCAAACACGCGCTTTATAGTCGTAAGCACCACCCGACAAATGGCGCCCATTGAAAATATCCGCGTCAGAATAAAACGTAAATGGAGGGATGTTGCCTCTTTGTCTACTTCTAGACACTAACAATTGCCAATCCTGATCAGTGGATTTTTTCTCATATAGCTCGTAAACATAGCTAGGGGCTACATTAGCGGTAGCGCCAAAATTAATAATGTAGAAACAATCCTGATCCGCATCAATTACGGTTAATGCAGGAACAGGCAACTTGGTATCAATAACACCGTTAGTATCAATGACAAAACTGCGCGTTTCGGAGCGCGATTGACTGCCCAAATTATCGCCCGCAACAACACGCCATTGATAAGGAACACCTTGCTGTAAATTCACCGGAACAGGAAGTTTATTAATACCGGCAGACTCCCAACCTTCGCCGTTGTTCCAACATGCGCGATTGCCAGCACCAACAGCTTTGGTCCAACGCTGCGCCCGGAAATAATTCCCTACACTGACAGTAACAATATGCGACGCTGCTGATGGGTTTGGTGTCCATTCAAAGCAGGGATTACCGCCCAGGTTTGCGGCACTCACAGGTAGTGCAAGAGAAACCGGCGCAAACGCTGTAGTCGGCTGGTAAACCTTTGGTTCGGATACTCGCCAATCCGAACACAGTTTTGCTGTATTGCACGCCTTAACTCGCCAGCGATAAAGGTTGTAATCGAGTAATCCTGAAACAAGGGTACTCGTTGAATAATGGATTTCCGATGGAAGCCACTCAGCACCATAAATACCCGCCAGATCGCCACTGGATGCTTTTTGTAACTCATAATAAGAAGCACCACTTACCGACCGCCAATTAACACTGAATGACGATGATAATGGTTCAACAGCAATTGCAGGCGGCACAGTTGGTGCCGTCACGGCGCCCGATGTCATTCGGAAGCTGCGCGTTTGCGAGAACCCATAGGCTTCATTACTACCTTTAACAGCAACAACGCGCCAATAGTATGTCTGCCCTTTTTCCATTATGAACTCAGTGGGCTTCTGCACTCCTCCTGCTGTCCAACCAGAACCTCCATCCCAACAAAGCGAGGTTCCACTCGTAGCCATTTTCTGCCAGCGTGAAATTGGGAAGTGCCCATCGGTATTAATGGTAACGTTGTAGGACGTTGCACCAACAACAGTATTCCATTGGAAGCAAGGATTTGAACCACTTACGTTGATGATCGCGTTATCGGCTGGTGCCATTAACGTGGGCGAGGCAAGATTTGCCAAAGGATTAGCGGTAACACGCACAGGCTCCGAGTAATCACTACAACCTTTCGCGTTACACGCTTGCAAGCTGTATTCATACACCATTGCATTCAATGGCGTCAGAGTATATGCACGCGTCTTTAGATTATTGTAGAAACTGATTTGGCCATTCGACTTTTCTTTCAAATTGTAATAATCAACTGTCACTGACCCTGTTGGTGACCACTCGAGACTGAAACTGGCTGTCGATTGAATCGGTGAAGAAGTAATTTGCGGAACCGCAGGCAAACCACGGGCACCAACCACGAAGGACTGAATTGCCGATTTATATGTGTTGCCATTTGTATTAGTTACTACTTGCCAATAATAAGTACTTCCTTCGGTTAAATACTCAGGCACCGCATTTGCAGAATGGAGAGAACTCCACCCGGAACCATGCGCCCAACAAGCAGATCGTGCGCTGACAGAGGTAGTCCAGCGGTCACTGCTTAACGACGGAGTAGTACCTAAAGTAATTTGGTAAGAAGCAGCACCCGCAACACCCACCCATTGGAAACAGGGTGCATTCGCAAAGTTCTCAATTGTTGCGCCATTAACTGGATACGCAGCAAAATTACTATTTCCACCAGAGCTTGGACTGCTGGAAATGCTTGAATTGTTAGATGCCGCCACGCTAGCTGACGAGCTAACAGTAGGCACAACTACTTTGACCGCCATCGAAGTGGATTTCAATAACGTATTGTCAAGTGCAACGGCGTGGATCGTGTAATTACCACTGGCTGTTGGAGTCCATGCAACACTGTACGGAGCCGTTTCATCCCGTTGGCCAACTTGTTTATTGTTTACATAAAAGGTAACGTCCCCTACGTCATTTTCCGGATCAGAAACTGATGCACTGATCGTGACTGGTTGGTCTTTTATTAACTGCTGGTTTGCAATTGGCGAGCTGATAGAAATCGTTGGTGCGCCAGTTTGCGTAAATTCCATATACCCCGTTGGGCTCACCAGAGTAGTGCCATTTTGCATGCGGTGAACTGCATGGATCGCGTATCGACCTGCAGAGGTTGGAGTCCAGCCTTTCAAAAATTTACTGCTAGGGTATGGAGGTAAACCAGATAAAAGTACTCCGTTAGCATAAAAATCAACTGCAGCAGCTTTGCCATTTACATCAAGTCCGCCGGTATACCCTGGACCTACCAGATAGGCTCCGAGAACAACTTCTGCACCTAGCCCATATTTTTCAGTGAACGATGTTTGTGGAGACATCAATTGCAACTTCAACGCCTGCGAGCTAGCCGCTGAACTAACGTCCGCACCATTTGACGCTTGAGCATTGCTTGAATTTTGCCCCGCCACAGAAGAGTTACCAGCTCCAGTACTGGTAGAGATATTCACCGAGGCTAGATTAGAGAATTCACTGCAATTAAAGGTTAATCGGTCGCAAAGCCGTGCGCGATAATCATAACTACCTGATGACTGATTATTAATTGAGAAAACTATGGTTCCAGCGGAATCTAATTGGATAGCAACCTCAGCTGAGCCCACCAGACTCGACGCATTTCCAGGCTCAACACTAACCCACGGAGAGTAGGACCAAGACGGTTCGGTATTGGATTTCGCAAAAATCTCAACAACAGGATTTTCAGGTAATTCTTGTGTCACCACGCGCAAGCGATAGTTAGAAGACAAACCATCAAAATACTGGTCATTAGCCGCATTTAACGCAGCCAACAAAGGTTCATTAATAGTAACGATGCTATTGGTGGCGCCTTGGCTCAAGTAGCGAACTTCGCGCTGAGCAGAGACCCCAATCACCCCCTTGGAATCGACTGCATGAGCCTTCACCTCATACAAACCCGGTGCAGGCGGCATCCACGATAATGAATAAGGTGCTGTAGTATCAGTTCCTACTTCCTCGTCATTCGCGTAGAAAATCACTTTGTTAATAGAAGCACCGCTCATTGCATTCGCAGTCACGGACATAGGCACGTACTGCCCCTCGTAATAACTGGTGCCCGAATAAGCAGGCGCGCTCAACGCCGCGCGAGGCGCAGAGGCTTGTGCAATCAATAAAGTTGCAGGGCGAGAGATAACCAATTCATTATTTTTTAATTTTGAAATTGCGGTCATCTCATAGGCAGCGGCTAATGACGGCCTCCAGGTAGTGTTATATCCACTGGCAGCACTCT
>NZ_JBRFPI010000252.1:0-6785 GCF_053579595.1 Cellvibrio sp. | reverse complement strand
CAAAAGATATTGGTGAGAAAATTGAAGCCTTTCGCAGCGAATGGCAAACGGCAGCCGCCTATATGGAAACCAGCGTCGCTGATGTGGATCGCGGTTTACGTTTAGCGGAGGAAGCATCAACCGATAATTCACAACTGCATCATATTGTGGAGCGTATGTTCGATATTATTCATCACATTGACAACAACAGCCAACAACACGGACATCATGTACGTGAAGTTGCTAGCGCAAGCCATACGATGAATAAAGTAGTACGCGCCTTGCAAACCAGTTCGGATCGCTTAAAAAATACCGCAACCAAATTGCATCAATTGGCTGGTGTTTTTCAGGTAACTTCACGTTAGCAATTTATTATTGGAGAAAAAAATGGCAGCCATTTGGCTGCCATTTTTTTCCAACAATTTTCGCTTGAAAAATTATTGATAAACGCGAACATAATCTACATACATACGTTGTGGGAATACACTGCCTGCATCAGGGCTACCCGGCCAGGTTCCACCCACCGCTACGTTCAACAACAAGAAGAACGGATTATCAAATACCCAAGCACCGTAGTTTTGCACTTGCGCGCGCGTTACTGAATAGAATTGAATGTTATCGCGGAACCAGCGAATTCCGTTGGTATCCCATTCAACAGCGTATACGTGATAATTCACATCCACATACTCGCCCAAATTATGGGTGCCCATAAAAGGTGTATTACCTGAATAACCTGGGCCGTGAATTGCTCCGTGAGTGGTAGTCGGTTCAAAACCTACGTGTTCCATAATGTCGATTTCACCTGAAGCAGGCCAACCCACTGAACCCAGATTGGTACCCAGCATCCAAAACGCAGGCCATATACCTTGTGTTTGCGGTAATTTCATACGCGCCTCAATACGACCGTATTTAAAGGTTTTTTTATCGCGCGAGATCATCCGCGTTGAAGTGTATTCACAGCGACCATACCAGCAGCTGTAATTAGCCGGGTTATCGCGGCGCGCTTCAATGACCAATACGTTACTGCCCGCAGCAGGGTCGTTTTGGATAAAGGCATTTTGTCCGCCGGTGTAGTATTGACGCTCGTTGTTACCCCATCCACCACCACCGGTTTCAAAGGTCCAGTTAGCGGTATTGATGCTATTGAACTCATCGGCAAACACCAACGGGCGACCAGTAGCTACAGCACGCACAATGACCGAGGTCACATTATCGTTAAAGCCTTCGTTGTTCAGGCAGTCATCATCTGCAGTGACTACACGTGACGCACCGGTAAAATTATCGTTTTGGTACAACACGGCTTCGTAACCGGCACTCACACGCAGCGATGACATATCGTTATCAATAAAACCACGTGCCTGTAGTGCAGCTAAATTATACGAACCAACATCCAGACCAACAGACCAACCAGTGTATGGGCAATGCTGAAACACAGTTGCTTTTGCACTACCACCACCATTGGAAACCACTTCAATCCAGTTAAAATTCCAGCCGTTGGTTTTAGCAAAAACACCCAGGCTGTAATTGCCCGCATTTAAATTGACGGTGCGGGTTACAGTTGTCCAGTTTTGCCAACCACCGGTTGCGGGAATAATAAAATCACCCAGTACAATCGAACCACCATTTAAATCGACAGATGCCGTGCCACCATTCGCCGATGCCACCCGCATACGGATGGTGTAACTGCCAGTGGTAGGAATAGATAAATTATTAAACGCGAGCCATTCATTGGCTTCAATCCAGCCGACATTGTAGCCGCCACCGGTATCGGTAGTTGCTTCTATATCAACTGCATCACCGCGAAAAACACCACCGGTGTTGCCCGGGGTAGTATCGGAAAAGGCGTTGTAATTTTCCGCTTGAAAAACGACAGCATTGGCTGCCGATGAAACACCAATACAAGCAAATAACATTGCCGATAACAGTGTCCATCTAACTGATTTTTTATTCTTCATCGTTAGGTTCCGTTTGTGTAAGGATGGAAATAGAGTAAACATTGATACGCAGGTGTCGTGTATCCAATGACCAGACCGGAAAAATGCCAACTGCCCTTGTTATTATTTGTTACTGCCGTTGTCGCACGAGCGGGAGTATAAAAAATACCAATCAAAACTCAAACAACGAAAAGGAACCAAAAACCGCCGCAAATAGGCAATGTCTATTTTTTTGACGAGCAAATAAAAAAGTCGAACCTCGCACCCGCCCCCACCACAGGATTCCCACTTTATTTGCATCAACCTGAAACGGTTTTTTTACTTTATTGCTAACTAAGGTTACACAATCTGTTAACCCATCGACTTTATTTGCGGATTTGGGTAACAGTTTTACAGCAGGAATCGATGAAGGGTGAGCGATGCGTCAATCGGTGGGAAATGTGAATCAGCACATGTGCCATGTTGTGTCTTCCTCATATCGGCACAGTGTCATTTTGGTTTGATGATTTAAAAATAGAGCATGTGATATCAATTCTCAGAAAATCACAGGACCCATCCCTTCAGATTGGCGATAACAGAGATTAACCGAGGAATGTCCTGCTTGGCAGACGCTATGAAATCCTGATCATTTATTGATGCGCCAGTTAACTCAATATCATTACCAGCTGTTTGGATAAAGCTTGAACCAGACGTGTGATCTCGCCCTTCCACATAAGACTTCCATGGACCGGAAGTAGTCGCCTGACAACGCAGGAGGATTTCTTGTAGCTCAGTTTTTGTAATGTTCAAAGCAATCTCCTCTATTTAGTACAGCCAAAGCTGACAGAAAGTGATTTTTTTGCGGAGTTCTAGTGTCAACTTCGAGACATCGGGAGAACCATAGGCTATTGCTTAAGTTCCTCTATACACTGGAACTTCCCATCAGCAACCTCTAACTTAACGGAAAATTGCCGACTATCAACCGACTCAAAGCAGACCATTTCTTTTGCTACGCCAAATTCGATAATTTGATACTGAGCCTCAGCATCAGGTCGCAGCTGTTTTAGCCTAACAACAACGTTCTTCCGGTTATTTTTCAGTAAAGCATGGCGGCCATAAATCACTGTTATTTTCTTTTGGCTAAGCTCACCACTTATCACTTTTCTGACCTTGGCGTCATACAGATAAAAAGTTGACCATGTATGACAATCTTCGCCTTCATCTCTATAGCACATAACACCAGAAGTAATACCGGTATCTTTAATAAATTTCAAATCCAAGACCGCTGTCAGCTCTTCAGCAAAACAGCTGTTGGATGTAAATATTATAAAGATAATGATAAATCGAGTCATGAGAGTTTCCATGCGTACGGTGTCCATTTTTTCGGAAATCATAGAGTAACCCAAAAACCTGCAAAACAAATATCCTGATTTTGCAGGTGAGGTAAATACCAACACAAAAAAGGGAGCCGAAAGGCTCCCAAGGGGATAGCTCAATCGATAAACGATTTTGCTGGAGAAAGATGAGCTTAGTTTTTCAGCTGTAGTGATAACAAGTGGTAGCCACCAGCGTTGGCGTAGATACGGATTTTATTGGTGCCTTGCAATAATTTCACATTCGCCAGTTTCACCGGTTGCCATTTTTCTGATTGGGTGACGGCTACATCTACCGCCAACCGCTCGTTATTCACGCTCACACCGATACGGCCAGTCGCTACAGGAGCATTAACCTCTGCCGATAATTGATATACGCCCGCTTGATCTGTCTCCAGCGTGTATTCAGTCCACTCGCCTGCCTCTATGTGATTTATGAAGTAGGATTTTTTTGCTGTATCAAATGCGATGTCCACACCTTCATTGCGATAAGTTGTACCGCGATTCCAGGGCATACGTTCGCTGCCGGCCGAGATGTGATAATTCGCCGAGTCTTTATCATGATAGGCAATGCCGCTGCGTCCCATGTCGTAATCTACCGCTGCAATAGTGCCACCAGATTTACTAATGCGGTGGGTTTTAAAAGGCAGATTCAGTTTGGAGTATGGTTGGCGGAACATGGCATCAATCACTTCCGGATGGAACTGGGTGTTCTCAAAACGGATATCGTGATTAGCTAATTGCAGCAGCGCTATTTTCGCCTCTTTTGCGGAAGGCTTTTCGCCTTTGCCATTCCAATAATCCACCAGTGCGAGATAACCGGCGTTGGGTTTTACTTCCAAGGGATTATTGAAACCGAGTTTTTTCAGCGGCCACCAGGCCCAACCAATGCCTTGCGATTCTACCAATGCAACAGCATCGGTAAACCAGAGGTTGGAGTTTTCGCCAGATTCGCCTAACCAAATTGGCATGTTGTATTTTGCGCGCAAATCCAAATGGGTTTTAATATCGCCGAGCGTGTTGTTGTTCCAATATTTATGGAAACTCAACACCATGTTGTTGTCCCACTGCGGCAATACGCCCGCGTAATTATTACCCCAGCAATTACCTTCGATAATAATCATATGCTTGGTATCAACCGAACGAATCGCCTTGGTGACATCTACCATCAATTTTTTCAACGGCTCGTTTTTGGTTTCTTTGCAGCCATTTTTGTCATCCGCATTTTCAAAACCCCAATTGGGTTCATTGATAATGTCGTAGGCGCCCACTGCGGGTTCATTGGCATAGCGCTGCGCCAGTTTGCGCCAGAGCTCGATCATTTTTTGCTGGTTGGCTTCACTCTGCCAGAGCGATGGGGTATTGGGGTTGCGATCAGAAATCGCAAAATCATTGCCCTGCCCGCCCGGTGCGGCATGCAAATCCAGAATCACGTACATATTATTAGCTTTAGCCCAAGCGATAAGCGCATCGGTCATGGCAAAGCCTTGCTCCAGCCAAGTGTTTTGGCCTTTCACCGGTTCCTGTTCAATCGGTAATGTATATAGATTGAAATGCATAGGCAGGCGCACGGAGTTGAAACCCCATTTAGCCATCGCATCTATATCGGCTTTGGTGGTGTGGTTGGCAAGCCAGGCGTTATAAAATTCCTGCGTGGCTTCAGCCCCAATTAATTCTTCTATTTTTGCGCGCATTGCATGCTGCTGGCCAAGGTTGCCGAGCTTGAGCATGTAACCTTCTTGCAACATCCAGCCGCCCAACCCCATGCCGCGCAACAAGACTTTTTCGCCCTGCTCGTTGACAATAAATTGGCCATCAGCGCGCAAATAACCTTGGGCGCTGGCAACGGATGAACTCAATAAGATGACGCTTGAGAGGCTCAAACAGAGCGATGCAGCAAGTTTTTTTATGCTCACGGAACAATTACCTCTTATTAATTTTTTACTGTAATAACCAGCGAATGTGCGCCGCAACAAAGGGGCCGCGGCAAATATGTACTCGGATACTAGTAGAGGAAGATAAAAAACGCGTTCGAATAAACCCTGGATTTATGCGGTCACTTCCCATATTCACAGGCAGGACAAGTGGGAAGCTCAAGAAAAAAAGCAAATACTGATGTAGCTCAATAGCTTAGGCGATTACCCCGCAAAATAAATCGGCATGTAAAGAAATGTTGCCCAGCGTTAATTAGTCTTATTTATTCAGTTTATGCACGTGCCCGATCAATAAATGGGAACCGCGTAGCAGAATGAAAATAGTTTGCCTGGCAGAAAAATTTCATCATTTATATTTAGGTGGGTTCTGCGGCGTGGAATATAATTACCCTTACTGACCTCGCCTATCAGCGGCTTTTGTCACCGGCTTTTGGATGCAGACCAAAACTACAACAATAACTTTACAAGATTAATAATTAAAACCATGAATGAAACCGTATTTAATATCCATGACCTGGTATTGATGATGACGGCACTGCAATGTGCCTGTTTCGCCATATTGTTACTTGTCACTAATCCACCCGAAAACAAAAGTAACTATTTCCTCGCAGCCTTTTTGCTCGCCCATGCTTTTATTCCTTTGCATGAGCTGGTGCTTTGGGGCGCTGATTTTAAAATGATCGCGCTGGATAATTATCCGCGCTTATTTTTATGGATAGGCTTTGGCTATTATCTGGATGCAGTACTGCTTTATTTTTATATCAAATCTCTGGTCTATCACGATTTCAGCCTGCACAAACGCGATAGCCTCCACCTGATTCCACTCGGCTTATTTGCGTTATTTTTAGGCCTGACATTTTATAGCCATACGTTGGTAGAGCGGGTGTTGCTGATTGATGACGATATCTACGTCTACAGCCCTATGTATCTCATCGTCGATTTTTTATGCAAAGCAACCCGCATAGGTTATTGCATAGCCTGCTTATTATTAATCGCCAAGTATCGTAACCAATTAAAAACCACTCACTCAAATATCGAGCGTATTGATATACGCTGGTTGATCTCGTTGGTAGTTGGCTTCCTGATTATAACCGTTACCGAAGCCGCCCTCGCCTGCGCAAAATTGCTGCACTTGTTTATTGGCTTCCACCCGCACTGGTTTGAAGTGATTGGGTTAACAGGGTACTACGTGGTGTTTGTATTGGTACTCGCGTTAGTGTTCAGCAGCATTCGCTACTTCTCTGGTTTTGTCGCTGTCAAACAAAAAGATCAACAGAAGAAACCCATAGAGGAAAAATTACTCAATGCTGGTTTTGCCGAGAAAATCGACGCGTCAATGCGCGAGCATAAACCCTATCTACAACCTGATATTACACTGGATATGCTGGCAGAGACCCTGGGGATTCCATCGCGTGATTTATCGCTGGTATTCAACCGCCACTTCGATAGCAATTTCTACGAATTTATCAACCGCTACCGTATCGAAGAAGCGAAAACCATGCTCTCCGACCCCAAACAAAAATCGAAGACCATTACGCATATTTATCTGGATGTGGGCTTTAACAGCAAATCGGTATTCAACACAT
>NZ_JBRFPI010000251.1:0-6844 GCF_053579595.1 Cellvibrio sp. | reverse complement strand
GGTTGTTTTTCAGTAAATTCAATTTTCACAATCGATTTGATGTATTTAAAACCGTATATCCAGGGCACCACCAAACGCAAGGGCGCACCATTTTGATTAGGCAACACCTTGCCATACAAACCAACCGCCAAGGTTGTTAACGGATGCATAGCTTCATCCATCCGTAAACCTTCACGATAAGGCCAATCAATCGTGCTAAACCGGCTTTTTTGTTCAGGCATTTCGGACGGACGTTCGAGTGTTGTGAAAGCAATATATTTTGCTTTGCTGGTCGGTTCGACGCGCTTGATTAAATCAGCGAGTGAGAATCCAACCCAAGGCACCACCATCGACCAGGCCTCAACACAGCGCAGGCGATAAATTCGCTCTTCCAGTGTCACGCCTTTTAATAAATCTTCCAAGCCAAAAGTGCCGGGTTTATTAACCTCACCAACGATCTCAACTGTCCACGGATGCGGCTTTAATATATGGGCTTTAGCGGCGGGATCAGTTTTATCGTAACCATATTCGTAAAAGTTGTTATGCCCGGCGATGTGCTCGTAGGGCGTCAGGGCTTCGCTGATTTTTTCCTGATTGGCGTTAGCACCGGCAATCTGCTTTTTTAACCACTCCGGACCGGGTAAATCCTTATCAGCTACCTGTGTGGGGGCAGCAAGTACGCCGACTGCACTCGCACCAACGCCGAGGGCGGCGACGCTCATGGCACCACGCATAAAATCGCGCCGGGCATTATAAATACGCTCGGGGGTAATTTCAGAAGATGGAATATCACTGGGCTTTTTGATCAGCATACTGACCTCGATAGACAAGATGGTTGGCTTATAGACTTGCGCCAATAGGATTTGTTACTGCAACTCAAAAATATAATTTCTACCCTGATAGTCGCAGACATAGCGAGTATCAGTAAGCGCACCGCAATCCTGCACTGATAAACCTTGCGGAACACGGGATGACTCGCTCACGCCCATATTCGCCTTATCTTTTTTCAGAAAGCCATACATAATTTCAAAGCGCTGGGGAAAATCCAAACCCTTGCTGTGTAAATCCTGATAAAGATACGCAAATTTTCCGTAAGTCATTGTGACACCGCAAAGACCAATGTCGCACATTTTAGCAACGTAGCGCGCATAAGCATGGCCGAGATACTGACTCAAGGCGCCGCCTTGATACCGCGGCAAATCCATTTTGTTGTCGATTGATAAGGCATTATTTGCCAAGCGATGATTGGCTTTGTTGCCAATCAGTTTGAATACCTGACTTGCACAGCGGATCTGTTTGGCAAGTAATTCACAACCCACGGCATTTTTTGATTCAGCTGAAATACTACGCAATAGATTAGCATCTGGTTCATTTACAACAGCTTCCAGCAGGTTAACCTGTGGCTTATTAATTATTTTTGGCGGGGCAACAGTTGTTATCGGAGGTTGGATCTTGCGCACAGGTAATTTAATTCTGTTGCGCTCCGCTGGCCGTTTTAGCAAAGACGCTTGCACCGCTTCGTTATTTTTTTTGAATTGATTAAAGGGCGGTAAGCCTTTGGTTTGCGCCTTGGCTTGCAACTGGCAGTAGACTTGTTCGTAATAGGTTTCAGCGAGGGCAAAGCAGAATTGGTCGGCCTTTGCGCTAGCGGTCAGTACACACAGAATGGAAATACTGAGCCAGGCGTAGCGCATAAGATTAACCTTTAGTGGGACTAGTGGGTAATCAACCAACACTGATGGATTTTAGGATTGCGCTTAAAATCCTCATCAATTGTTTTCGCACTAATATCCTTGATGGTGTATGCACTCAATGCATCAGCATCCAGTTTAAAACTGCGCAGGTTGTTGGAGAAAATCAGGGTGCCGTCTTCCGCTAACGAGCGCATCGCATTGTTAATCATGCTGACATGATCGCGCTGTACATCCAATACATCTTCCATGCGTTTTGAGTTAGAGAAGCTTGGAGGGTCAAGCAAAATCAGATCAAATTGTTGGTCGTTATCTTCCAGCCATTTTAAACAATCGGCTTGCTCCAAACGGTTGCGCGATTCACTCAAACCATTTAACGCATAATTTTTACGCGCCCAGTTTAGATAAGTATTGGACATATCCACGCTTACCGTATAACGCGCACCGGCCATAGCCGCGTGCACACTCGCGGTTGCGGTGTAACAGAATAAATTTAAAAAGCGTTTATCTTTGGCCAGATCCGCAATCATCAAACGCACCGGGCGGTGATCGAGAAACAAACCCGTATCCAAATACTGCCACATATTAATGTGCAGCTTCGCTTGCCCTTCCTGCACACTGAATACATCGCCGGTTGGACGCTCGCTGATTTTTTCGTACTGGCTGGTACCTTTGTTGCGGCGGCGCTGTTTGTAACTGATATTGGAGGCGAGTAGATCCAGTGCAAACGGAACCGCTTGCTCAATTTCCATAAAGCGCGCAGCAGCTCTGTCTTCATCAACAGATTTCGGCGCAGCGTATTCCTGCACATGGGCGTAAAGTTGCGGTGCACGATTGGGCTGGGTTTGGCCGCGATAAATATCAATCGCTGCCGAATATTCCGGCATATCGGCATCATATAGACGATAGCAACTAATGTCGTTTTTCTTCGCCCACTTCTCCAATTGTTTGAGATTTTTTTGCAGGCGATTCACTAACATCTGCGCACCATTAGAGAGTGCATCAGCTTGCTCTTTTTTGTTTTCGATTTTAACGCGTGCTTCAGCTTCTTTACGCTCTTCATCGTCTTTACTGAAGCGCGCATCCTGCTCGACGCGACTTTGTACAAACGCTTCGCTACTGATGCTGAACATCAACAATTCACTTGCGATAGTGCCGTTAAAAAATTTGTATTTTTTATCCGCACGCAAACCCATTTGTTTACCGAGCTCAGGATTGCCGGTAAATACGCCCGCGCGCCACCCCTGGAATTCATTGCGTAAACGCTCGCCCAAATGGGCATACAATAATTTCAGCGATTCAATTTCACCCAAACGTTCACCGTAAGGTGGGTTGCTGATGACGATGCCAAAATCCATCGCCTTGTGCGTAGGTTTTACAAAATCTTTTAATTCTTTACGGCTCACACGCAACCAATGATCCAATTCGGCGCTGACAATATTGTCTTCCGCTGCACGAATAACATTGACATCCGCATCATAGCCACGAATTTCTGGCAGATTTTCGCGCGCAAGACCTGCTTTTTTGCGCGCAAACGCTTCTTCACGTAACTCCAGCCAAATGTCATTACGATGATTGAGCCAGCGTTCGAAACCAAAACTGCCGCGCAATAAACCCGGAGCAATATCCGCAGCGATCAATGCGGCTTCAATCAGGATAGTTCCAGAGCCGCACATAGGGTCTAGCAGTGCACCACCTTGCGACGCTATCTCCGGCCAGCCAGCACGGATCAATATCCCGGCAGCGAGGTTTTCTTTCATGGGTGCACTGCCCTGCTTCACACGGTAGCCGCGGCGATGCAGGCTGTCGCCTGAGAGATCGATACTAACGATTACTTTGCTTTTGGATAAACGCACATTCACCCGCAAATCCGGGTCGCGCTTGGCGACGGAGGGGCGTTCGCCGCTGAAATCGCGCAGGCAATCCACAATTGCATCTTTTACTTTCACCGCACCAAACTGGGTGTTGCGGATAGTGTCATTGGTACCGATAAAATCCACCAACAAAGTACCATTCGGGCTTAAATGCTCCTCCCAACGCAGTTCGCGTACACCATCATAAAGTTCTTCCTGACTATCGGCTTCAAAGCTTGCTAGTGGCAGCAGGATTTTATTAGCTAGACGCGACCAAAGGCAGGCACGGTAGGCCATTTCGATCTCGCCCGAGAAATAGATACCGGCGACCGTCTCGCGCATGTCTTCTGCGCCAAGGGTTTGCAGTTCGGTGTAGAGCAAGCCTTCCAAGCCTTTGGGGCAAGTGGCGAAATATTGATGTGTCATTACGCTTTCCAACAAGGGATTTTCCAAAAAATGGCTTTCAGGATGAACTTTTCTGAATGGCACCTGACTAAAAGAAGGTGTTTGTCATTAAGTTGTCAAATACATTTGCTAGGCCGATATGCCATATAGAACGGCCTATGTATAAAAAATTAATCGTTCACGACACCGTTTAAATCTGGTGTACTCACCCAACCCGTTAATGCTAAGGAGAATCTAAAAACCAGATAGACATCCGCAAGACCGCTTCCGTCGATAAGTAACACCCTATCGATAAACCACAATATAGAGGTGCAATAACTGATGAAACGTCAAAAACGTGACCAAACAGAACGCGCATTTGTTAAAGGGTATCAAGCAGGTATTGATGGGCGTTCCAAAAGCCTTTGTCCCCATGAGACCGGCCAAGCCCGCCAGCAATGGCTAAACGGCTGGCGCGAATCACGCATCGATCAGTGGGACGGCTATAGTCGTTTGGCACAGGTTCAAAAAGTAAACAACATCCAACCCATGGCCATGAGTGGCTAACTTTCAACGCAAGACCAACAGAATTTTCCCAGCTAAATCATTTTTGATTCTATAAGCCCGCTCTTGCGGGCTTCGCTGTTTTAGTGGCTTAAAAAATGGAATCACAGCCCTTTGTGATAACTGGCAATTCCAGCTGCAGCCCGGCCAATCAAGCTCGGCCCCTCATAAATAAAACCACTGTAGATCTGTACCAAGCTGGCGCCGGCGCGGATTTTATCGGCGGCGCTTGCGCCATCAAAAATCCCGCCCACACCGATAATTGGCAATTTTCCGCCCAGACAGGAACTGAGCGTTTTTATCACATAGGTGCTCTTGTCGCGCACGGGTAAACCGCTCAAACCGCCGGTTTCACTGCCATTCTCATATTCTTCTACACCTACGCGGGTGATGGTGGTGTTAGTGGCAATCACGCCGTCCATCCCTTCCTGCAGGAGAACGCCGGCAACTTGATGGATTTCACCTTCATCCATATCCGGTGCAATTTTTACTGCGATAGGTACATAACGACCAGTCGCCTGTTGTAGCAGCGCTTGTTCTTTTTTCAGCGGTGCCAGCAACTGGGAGAGCGAATCGCCAAATTGGAGGTTGCGCAACCCGGGAGTGTTAGGCGATGAGATATTCACGGTTATGTAATCCGCGTGGTCATAGACCTTACGCAAGCAAATCAGGTAATCATCGACCGCATTTTCCACAGGGGTAGTGGCGTTCTTGCCGATATTGATCCCCAACACGCCTTTGTAGCGACGGTGTTTAACCTGCGCGACCAAATGATCTACGCCCTTATTGTTAAACCCCATTCGATTAATAATCGCCTGGGCTTCCGGGATACGAAACAAACGCGGCTGAGGATTGCCCGGCTGCGCGCGCGGGGTAATGGTACCTATCTCCACAAAGCCAAAACCCATGGCGCCCAACGCATTGAAGTAATCGCCGTTTTTATCCAGCCCAGCCGCCATACCCACGGGGTTATCAAAGGTCAGCCCCATCACGTTTACCGGTGCGCTGGGAACACTAGGGGTCAGCAATCCCAGTAAACGCAAACGCTCAGCAGCGCCCAGAAGATCCAGGCTAAGTTCGTGGGAAGTTTCAGCATCGAGGCGGAATAAAAGATCGCGGATAATGTGGTACATGGCAGGCTCTTTAGCGGTCTGGATGGGTGACGATAAACAAGGCGGCAAGGATACTGGATTAACGGGTACAACGCACCCCAAACCTTGCCCTTTTCTTGCACTACTGAATACACCAAAGGCTACGCTAATCGATGAATAGACTGAAAGCGATTGTCATCATCAAAATCGATTTGAAAGGTACCGCGAATCCCGTTGTGCAATACAAAGGGCCGCAGGATCCCTGCCGGGAAACGAATACTGCGACCGTCAATACTGTGAGCGAAAACGGTTTTAACGCTACCCTCATACAAACGTTGAAACTCTTCCGTGGAAATAGACAAATTCACGATGATACTTTTCAAAAAATAAATCTCTTGTTAAAAAAACGATAGGGTTATTCCGGCAAAGGGCAATTATCCAGTGCCTCACAGTGCTGACTCGCCTGTGCAAGGTCGAGCAAATCGCGCAGAGCCACCGCCACCATCGCAAAGTCAGTGCCATTTACTGCCTGCAATTCATTCACCATGGTTTTCCAACGTGAGATGAGTAATTGATGCTGATTACTCCAGCGTTGGATCAACTCATCCAGCGACAAACGCTCATCCATAAAACGGATGAGTGACACACTCAAGCTGCGCAATTGCGATTCCAGATCTCCCAGATAAGTCTCCCGCGCCATAGCTTGCCAGAAGTTATCGACCGGTAAATTGGAAATTTGGTTAGAAAACCAGGGCAAACTCAAATAATTACCCAACGCAAAATAAATTTTGGCGAGTTGGTTAATATCCTGATTGGCGATACGCGCTGCCTCCACCACACTTAACCCTGAATATAAATCAGCCGGGCGCGCTACGCAGCTGACCAGATTATCGGACAGGCCAAAGGCGCGCAGTTTCTGCACCGACTCCTGCCATTCTGTTAATGCATCACCCACCAACAAATCTGGTAATTGCGCATTAATTTTTTGCATGCCTGTAGCAAACAATTCCACTTCGCTCGTCGGGTTTAAGTAGCTGCGGCGATTGCGTAAAAACCAGCGCGCGGCACGGCGGATTTTACGCATCATCATATTGATCAACTGCAACTGCCGCTCGGCAGGTACGGCAGTGCCAGCGGCATCGAGTGCAGCTAAAAATTCCGGCATTGCATAAATATCGCGCGCAATCACATAAGCTTTCGCCACATCGCCGGCACTTGCGCCCGTCGATTCCATCAACCGCTGTGCAAAACTGATCCCCATGGTATTGACCATATCGTTGGC
>NZ_JBRFPI010000250.1:0-6870 GCF_053579595.1 Cellvibrio sp. | reverse complement strand
ACGATGACGGTGCTTATTCGCGTCCGCAGGGTTGTGATGGTTATTTGGCGGCGGTGTTCCATCCAACGCAAGGCGAGAATAGCGAGCCATTTACTGCCTTGATTGGTATGCGCGCATTTCTGGAAACCACCGGGCAGGGCGCATCGCTGCAAAAAGTAGCGCGTCTTGATGATACGCAATTTTATATCCTGAGCGATGTTGAACTCAGTTTAAAAGATTTACTGAAAGAAGAGAAAACCCACAAGTACGTCGTACCGCTGGATAAACTCTACGCCGGGTTGCGTCGTCAGTACGGGCAACAACAAGTAGAAAAATACGATAAGAAAAAATCCTACCTGTGCCGTTTGTACGGAATTCTGCGCGGTAAAAAAGATGCTATATCCGAACGCGAATCCATGAATGCTGCGCGCGCATTTTCTCGCTTTATGGCTTACAAGCCGATTAAAGGTATCGATGAATTTGTAGCCAATGAAATTTTGGAATATCGCGATCTGGGCGAGGCGATCCGTACTGTCTCCACCATGTTGAAACGTATTCATACCATGGAGGCAGATGCGCGCACTCTGCGTCAGGGTATCGAACGTATGGCGCAGGGGCGTCAGTGGTCGGATAATTTTATTGCCAACTGGTTGGAGCAGCAGGTGCTGCAATATTCGGTGGCCAAGCGCCGCTATACGGATTCGCAATCCCTGTATTTGGAAGCAAAACACAAACAACAATTATTGCGTGAAACCTCGGCAAGTCATCAACAAACGTTGGCGACCTGCGAAGCGCAGCGCGATGAAATTAATCAATTGATTCTTGCAGCTACAGCGCGCCGTTTGGGTGTGCCTGCACTGCGCGACAAGGATCAATTAGAGCAAGAAAAACACGCGCAGGAAAAACTCATCCAGACTCAAGTTCCTGAGTTGCGTAAACAGCATCAGCAATTGCAAACCAATTTAGAGGCAGCACAGCAATTTGCCCAAGCTCTGCGCCAGACCTCTATTGCAGTTGAATTGCCTGCATTAAAAGAAACGAGTCTGGCCAATCTGGTAAAAAGTCTCTGTAGTGAAACTGACACACTGGATATTCACCAGTTATTAAATCGTGACCTGATTGAGGTGAGTCCGCTTGAACCGCAATTGGCGAAAGTGCTTGAGCTGCAAAAACATCACAATGCTTTTGTTGCAACCTTGTTTGATGTAGATGCCAATGCGGCGGTATTACGCACCAATTTGCGCGACCAATTGGCACAAGAACGCGACAAGCGCAAAGCGCAGGCCGAGCGTTTGCAAAAACAAACTGAAGTGAAACGCCGCGAAATTCAAACGCTGGAATCACGCCAAGTCAGTTATCCGGGTTTTGTGCGCGCAGCGCTGGATGCCATCGCAGCGCAATGCCCCAAAGCCGATGCGCGCGTACTCTGCGATTATGTGGATGTGATTGACCGCGAATGGCAAGCGGCGATTGAAGGTTATATCGGTGCGGCGCGTTTCGGTATTATCGTTGAAGCGGAATATGAAGCAGAAGCCATTGCGATAGTGCGCAATATGGCGGGGCAGGGCAACCGCGCACGTATTATCCAGGGTGAAAAAGCGCGCAAGGATTTGGATAAAACCAATGACGTTCCTGCTAACTCAATTATTCAGGTAATGACTTTCTCGCATGCCACTGCCAAGGCTTACATCAAAGCCAGCTATGGCAATGTACAGCGAGTGGAGAATGCCAAAGAATTAAAAAATACCCGTCGCGGTATTACGAAAGATGCAATGGGTTCAGGAAACTATGCCATGTTTCGCTGTGATATGGCTGACTCTGAGTTGGTATTTGGCCAAGGCGCCCGCGAGCGTGCACTGGAAGCCAAACGCAATGAATTTCATGCATTGGTAAGTGAATGGCAAGCCGCGACAACTTACGCCGAAGAGACACAAGAATTATTGTTAGCAATCGATAAGCTCAAACCGCTTGTTTATGCTGAAACCCTGCAAACCATGCTTGCGGCGCAAAACAAAATCCAGGCGATTGAATCCAAATTACAACAGTTGGATTTAAGTGATACCAAGGCATTGGAGGCTGAATTGCAGGAGTTGCAACAGCGTTTGCAGGAGCAAAATCAGCTTTATGCTCGCTTGAATAGCGCGCAGGTTGATTGCCGTGCAGATCTAAAGCTTGCCGATAACCTTTGCCACAAGTTGGATGCAGAACAAGATAAAACCCTTTCGCAAGCGGATACCTGCGAAGCCAATGTACAAGGCATTACCGCCTTCTGGCCGGAGTTTAATGCCGATACCCGTTTGCAAGCGGCTGACGAAGCTGTGGCGCAACATAATGTTCACTATTTTGAATCCCAGCTGGCGGGCGTGAATGCTGAGTTAAAAACGATTCTACATCGCTTGCAACAAGCGGCAATGGTACATAACCAGTTCTGCTCCACTAGCGATGCGATTCTGTTTGATATTGATTACAACGATGATTTGGGGAGTGCGAATTTCCGTGCTATCTGCGATATGCGTCGCCAATTTGATGCGCTCTACAATCGCGACAAAAACCACATTCTTGCCCAGCGTCATCAAGAGATTGAATCGTTGCGCGAAAGTTTTAACAATGCGTTTGTAACCAATCTCTGCCACTCAATTTATCAAGCTATTAACGACGGTAAAAAAATCCTCGAAGAATTAAACAAGGAGCTGGAGCATCATCGTTTTGGAGCTGACCGCGAGCGTTTCCGTTTTGATTGGGAGTGGGTGCCGGAGTTTAAAGATTATTGGCAATTCTTCAAGGCAGTGATTGATAGCCCCAGTTTGGATGAGGGTGAAACCTTGTTCAATATGAAGCTCGACGAAAAACACCAGAAAGTGCGCGAGCGCTTGATGACAATGTTGCTCGATGAAGACGAACAAAAGGCCCTGCGCGAATTAACCCGCATTGCCGATTATCGCAATTACCGCCGCTACGAAATTTACAAAGAGCCAGAAGGCAAGGCGCCCATTGCACTGAGTCAATACGGTACAGGTTCGGGCGGCCAGTTGGAAACGCCGGCGTATATTATTCGCAGTGCGGCTATTACGTCAGCGTTCCGGTTTAATGAAGGTAACAGCCATTTGCGCATGGTATTAGTGGATGAAGCTTTCTCCAAAATGGATGAGCACCGTTCGCGCGAGGTAATTAACTATTTAACCGAGAGCCTTGGCTTACAGTTGCTGTTTATTATGCCGAGCAGCAAATCTGGCCCCTTTATGGATTTAATTTCCAACCAATTTGTATTCAGTAAATGCCCAACGGCTGAACCGGTCGGTGAATTAAAAAGCAGGGTGATGTTGGATCGCCAGGTGTGTGATCAGGAAAAAATTACTAAATTGATGGCCAATCATCGCCGTGCGATTCGTCAGCAGGCGGCTCTGGACTTTATGTCAGAAGTGGAAGGCGTAAGTTAAAGTGATGCCATTAAATCAGCGCAGGTTAGAGGAAGGTTTTTCTAACTTGCGCTGGTAGATTTTATCTGCTGAAAGAACCTTCCAATTTTTTTGACGAGCTTATCTTGCTCGATTGGTTTGACCACATAATCATCTACGCCTTCCTGAATCGCACTGCGAATTTGGCTTGCTTCTGTAACGGCAGTTACCAGCATAAATATCGCGTGATGGTAGCGCTCTGCGGCGCGCATAGCATTGTGAACATCAATGCCGGATTTGGCGGGCATATTCCAGTCGCAAAGCACCAAATCGTAAATTGGATTGGCATTAAACATCATATTAATACCCTTCATTCCATCATTGGCAGTATCAATTTGTGTTATTCCTATCTCGGCCAAATAGGCTGTGAGCAAGTCACAAATCAATTGATCATCATCGACAACGAGCACACGAATATCCGCAGGTGCTACATTAAGGCGTCTATCTAGCGCTGCTTGGCGGCTGGGTGATATTGCTGGCTGAGATACGTAGTGAGTCACGCCATCACGCGCTACGTCGGTGGGTGCTGTCTCTGTTTGCGGGCGTAAACTATGGGTAATTTTTAATAGCGCAGATTCAATAATCTGCAGAGTCCGCTCGTTTTGTGTTTTAGCATTGGCCATTTCGGGTTTGTGCATATTTTTTGCCAACCATTCACGGCGTTGGATCAGTGTTTGACCAATGACCTGCAATTCACGTTTACTGAACATAACAAACCTTTAAACAAGTATTAGTAGCGACACGCTTGGCAATGACGCTCTAAGGGGTGAAAATCGGCTTCTTACAATATAGTTCAGAGTTTGTGCTTCGCTGAAACGGATCCTAAGGAATTTGATGTGACCCAGCTTGATCAATTTATTTCCCGCCTTGAACAACTAATTGACCGCGTTGAAGCGGTTCTCCCTGCCAAAGCGTCTGATCCAGATTGGTCTGCCAGTGCATTTCGTTGGCGCACACAGGTGAATGGGGTTGGTTATTTGCAGGCGGTTAAGCATCCACATCGCGTGAGCCTTGATGCGCTTAAAAATATCGAGACCCAAAAGGCTTCAATTGTTCGTAACACTGCCCAATTCGTGGCCGGGCGTGAAGCCAATAATGTGCTTTTGACCGGCGCCCGCGGCACCGGCAAGTCAACCTTGATCAAGGCCGTGTGGACTCAATTTGCGGGGCAGGGGCTGAAAATCATCGAGGTTGATAAAACGGACCTGCTCCATTTGGCGGATATTGTTGATTTGGTCGGCGAGCGAACGGAAAAATTCATCATATTTTGCGATGATTTATCGTTCGAAGAGGGTGAGATTAGCTATAAAGCATTGAAATCCGTACTGGATGGCTCCATAGCTGCACCTACCGCCAACATGCTTTTCTACGCGACCAGCAACCGCCGTCATCTGATTCCACAAAAGATGCGCGACAATCTGGATGTAAGCGATGAAGACGGCGAAGTGCGCCCGAGCGATAGCATTGAAGAGAAGGTATCGCTCTCAGAGCGTTTTGGCCTTTGGTTGAGTTTTTATCCCTTCTCGCAAGATGATTATCTGGCCGCCGCTAACTATTGGGTAAGCCAATTGGGTGGTCAGTGGGATAAACAGGCCGAAACCGCCGCTTTGTTGTGGCACAGAACACGCGGAGCGCGGAGCGGGCGGGTGGCATGGCAGTTTGCACGGGATTTTGTCGGGCGCGACTGATCGAATTAGCTGGTTTTCGCGTTTATTGGAACTGTGTTTATAACTGACATCATCTGACAGGGGGGGAAGCCTAAGCTCCCCTCTGATTATTTTTCCAGAAGACCATATTGATCAGGAGTTCATGATGCATACGGGACATTCCACGCTGCGTAAGACCACTGAGGCTAGATCATCAGAAACCGCGCCATCAAGCCCCCACTTATTGCCCCGCACATCACTTTTCACGCGCACTCCCAATCTCCGTGATGGCGATGAAGCCAGTTTGCGTCGCGCCTTGCGCCAGTATTTTTTAGACACCTTTACTACTTACGAATCCTTGTTTGAATGCCTTGCTAATGATAAAGCTTTCTACACCAAATCAATTAGTCTGCGTCATCCGCTGATTTTTTATTTTGGCCATACAGCGACATTTTTTGTTAATAAATTATTACTGACGCGCATGATCAGCGAGCGTATCAACCAACGTTTTGAATCTATGTTCGCTGTTGGTGTGGATGAAATGAGTTGGGATGATTTAAATGATGCGCACTACCAATGGCCAACACCTGCAGAAGTAAAATCTTATCGCGATCAAGTGCGTGCACTGGTGTTGGATTTAATTGATAACGCACCGTTGCAGATGCCGGTTGATTGGGAAAACCCCTGGTGGGCAATCATCATGGGAATTGAGCATGAGCGCATTCATCTTGAAACTTCTTCAGTATTAATCCGCCAACATAAATTGGAGTTCGTGAAAACTTCTTCGCACTGGCAATCGCTGCGTGAATCTGGTTTTGCTCCGAATAATAGCTTAGTGAAAGTTAGCGCTGGCCAAGTACGTTTGGCTAAAGATAAAACCAATCCGCATTATGGTTGGGACAATGAATATGGCGTGCATGAAGCGGACGTAAACGCATTTGAAGCCGCAAAATTTTTAGTCAGCAATCAGGAATTTTTACAATTTGTAGAGTCCGGCGGCTATTTAAATTCCCACAACTGGGAAGAAGAGGGCAAAGGCTGGCTCGCGTTTACCAAAGCCCAGCATCCAACATTCTGGGTTAAAAAAACCAACGGTTGGTATTTGCGTTTAATGACCGAAGAAGTCGCCATGCCGTGGGATTGGCCAGTAGAAGTGAATTACCACGAAGCCAAAGCTTTTTGTAATTGGAAAAAATCGGAAACCGGTTTGTCCGTACGTTTACCTACTGAAGATGAGTGGTATCGCATCTACGATGAATCGGGAATAAACGAAGTCGGCGTAGAAAAAGCAGCCGCCAATCTTCATCTCGATTACGCAGCATCATCCTGTCCGGTGAATAAATTCGCCCAAGGTGATTTTTACGATGTTGTCGGTAACGTTTGGCAATGGACTGAAACACCGATTTATCCGTTCGAAGGTTTTGAAGTGCATCCGATTTATGATGACTTCACCACACCCACATTCGATGAGCGCCACAATTTAATTAAAGGTGGCTCATGGATTTCCTGCGGCAATGAAACATTGCGCTCATCGCGCTACGCATTCCGCCGCCATTTTTTCCAACACGCGGGCTTCCGCTATGTTATTTCCGGAGATGTAAAACCCTTGCCTAGTTCCCATTACGAAACCGATAAATTAATGTCTGAATACGCCGAATTCCATTACGGCGATGAATATTTTGGCGTAGCCAATTTTTCTAAAGCTTTGGTTGATTTGGCTGTGCAAGAGTTGGGCGATAAACCCAAAGCAAAAGCGCTGGATTTAGGCTGTGCCTCCGGTCGCGCCACGT
>NZ_JBRFPI010000249.1:0-6906 GCF_053579595.1 Cellvibrio sp. | reverse complement strand
CAAAGACGAATTAATAAAAAATAGCCGAATCAAAAGAGGCGAACGCGTAATCTGGCAACGACGCTTTTGGGAAGACACCATCCGCGACGAACGGGATTTTTACAACCACATTGAATACATACACCACAACCCCGTAAAACACGGTTACGTAAGCAACGCGCAAGACTGGCCATATTCAAGCATTCACAAGTTCGCGTAGGTTGGTGCGGGCCGCGCAGGCTGAGGAACGAACCGCAACATGACCATGCATCCGTAACCACCGCAACCTTAAACCATGCACCATTGACTTGTTTTGCGCTTGAATTAAATCTTGTGCGGTTGGTGATGACGATGTTGCCGTTCGTTCCTAAGGCTACAAATCCCGCCGAAACCTACGAAAAGGTGAATCATGAATAACGAATTCATTTCACAACTGAGCAATGGAATTCTTTCAGCGATAATCGCCCTGCTCTTTTTGGCTATTCTATCGATGCTTTTTGGTTATCGTTTTATTGCAAAGGAACTGATAAAGATTGGAATGAAGAAAGGTGACGCAAAAGCGATGGGACATGCCGTTACGGTAATGACATTTGTGACACTCGGCGCGGTTTATTTGAAATTTTTTGTGCTTAATTGATACTCTAAACCTACCAATGACACATGCGCTTTGATTTTAGTGGTTACTGGCGCATTAACATATATGTCCGTCCCCACGCCTGAATACACCATACCAATTTGCCGAGAATATTATGGCTATAAAAAAAACGTTAATTTGCATTGACGGCATTGGGCCACGGCCTGGAAATCAGATTCTTTACGTAGAAGATCAAGGAAAGGTAGTTAATAACGAAAGAATAAAACACATAATTGTCGAACGTGAGATACGTTCCGAGGACGAGGCTCAAAATAAAACGTTGGAACTTGTTCGTATTGAACTTAACCAGAAACAGGCAGCAATATTTTGGGCTGGATTATGGCGAGTCGACTATGAAAAATGTATCCACATAGATGCGACCAATGACCCGAACGTTGGAATATATATAGCTAAAAAGAGCAGCGGACGTTTGGACCCAAGATGGTTAGTGTTTACAAACGGACGCTTGGGAGACGAGGGAACACAAGCACTCGCACGCATCACGCTCACTGCCCAAAGGGGGCGCAGAATGAAAGATTTCCTACTGGAAGATTGGTCAATTTCGCCCAAATCATAATGTGCACCTACTGCAACTACCGAAAATTTCGTAGCCCGTGGTTGGGCTTATGTAGCACGCAGGCAACAATGCCCGACACGTTATTTCGATAATCAACGAAACTGGCACAATGCAATTTCAATGGCGGGTTTACTTTTTTAACTTTTGGTTTAATAGGAAACATTGACATGTTGGGCATGGCTGCCCAACCTACCCGTTTAATCAGATTTGGTTTAAGGTGATGGAATTATTTTGGAGCCTGTATGACCAACCATTCATTAACACCAGAAGCCGAAACACTGGTTTGCGCCGAACTTCAAAAAGCCTTCCCCAATGCACTCGGCATTTACGCCTTCGGCAGCCGCGTGCAAGGCACGGCCAATGCACAAAGCGATTTGGATTTGGCGGTATTGGTCGCGGGTTATGCCGACCCATTGCAGCTATTTGAAATGGCCAACCAATTGGCCGATAAACTCGGTTACGAGGTAGACTTGCTCGACCTGCGCGCCGCATCCACTGTGATGCAATATCAGGTCATCACCACTGGCCGCCGCTTGTGGGCAAAAGATATGCAAGCCGATTTGTTCGATGTATTTGTATTGAATGAAAAAATGGCTTTAGATGAGCTTCGGGCAGAACAACTTAATGAAATCCGCGAGACCGGAAGAATTTATGGTAAATGACATCCTAATTGAGTTTTTTATTTGTTCATTTGCATTCATCTTCAAACACAGCTGCTATGAAAAAAAACAATCCACCAAAAAAGTTAGGCTAAAAAAATAATGGACGATCAATCTGTCGAACACGCAATGAACGCAATACAGAATTTTCTCGCCTCCCGCCCGGACAGTGCAGATACACTCGAAGGCATTCACAACTGGTGGATAGACTGGAGTGGGATGCCTGAATCCATCATCATTACCGAGCAGGCTCTGCACCAACTCAAAGAGCAAGGAGTAATCAGGTCAGTTGTGATAGGGAATCGGGAAATTTGGCGACGTGTTTAACTGTCGCCTTTAAGTATGTAGGTTGTGGCGGGCCGAGCAGGTTGATATTGCAAACCGCGACATTCGTAATCGCAAGTGGCGCATTGTTTTGTGAATGAGGAAAACCAATCACCGTAACACATATTTTGGTTTTAGTGGTTGCAGACACATGATCATAATGCAGTTAACATCTTAGGCTTGGCGCGCCGCGGTAACCTACCAAAAACATACCGTGAATTCATACTAACAATTTATCTATCGCAAGATTACCAAAATGGATCTAACGAACTTACTATTTACCGCCCTCTTTTGCATAATTATGGGGCATATTATTTATAAAATTTTTAAACTCAAAAAGACCATACACACTCTACTTAGAGAGGGTGTGCCTGCCGAAACCTACTTTAGTGACAAGTCATTCGCGTGGAATAGAACTGCGGGTAAGGTTAATGCGGTCCTTATTGAGTACATCCCCCCATTTACATCCCCTCAGTCAAGAGGGCGTTATTATCTAAAGGTAGATGTGACTTTTGAGCTAAACGGAGCAACCTACAGCTGCCCAAACTCACCGTTCACACTTTTTCCTACGGAACAAAAATCGCAAGCAGAGTGTCTGCAAAAAATGCTTTTAAAAGATGCATTGGTAGACGTTTACACCGACCCTGAGCAACTCAAAGATCCTTTTTTCTTGTACAAAGGTGCTCGTAGCTGGAAGGAAATTCCTCAAGTTGATTTGGAGTTTGTATGAGCGATTATTCACTAATCTCTAAATCCAAAACACAAATCTGCACCTATAAATCTAAGTAACAAGAGCACTTTATGCAACCCGACTTCTGGCATAAAAAATGGCAAGAAAGCGACATTGGTTTTCACAACAGTGACGCACACACGTTATTAGTTAAACATTTCCCCGCACTGGGTTTAGCAGCTGGCAGCCGAGTATTTTTGCCTTTATGTGGAAAAACTTTGGATATTCATTGGCTACTCGCGCAAGGCTTGCAGGTGGTTGGTGCAGAGTTAAGCCCTATTGCCATCGAACAACTTTTTGACGAGCTGGGAGTAACACCCGAGATTACGCAGCTAGAAAACCTGCAACATTATCGCGCGCCCAATATCGACATTTTTGTAGGTGATATTTTTAATGTCACTGCAAGCTTACTTGGCCAGGTCGATGCCATTTATGATCGCGCAGCACTGGTTGCCCTGCCCTTTGATATGCGCACGCATTACACATCGCACTTAAAAACAATCACTCATAACGCCAAACAGCTTATGATTTGTTTTGTATACGACCAAAGCCAACTCGCAGGCCCACCTTTCTCTATCAGTGATGATGAAGTAAAAGCTCACTACGATTCCGACCACAGACTCAAGCTATTAGATAGCGTCGAAGTCGCAGGAAAATTAAAGGGCCAGTGCCCTGCTTTCGAAAATGTTTGGCTGCTGGATAACAGTCTGTAAGCTAACTCAAGCCTTCTCTGTATGAGGACGATTCATGCTCAAGAAAACCTTAACCAGTTTGGTATTCATCACCTGCGCTGCAAGTAACGCGCAATCGCTGCATGAAAATATCATTGTTAATGGCAGCTTTGCACAAGGCGGTCAGGGCTGGCGACTGGAGCCGGAAATCGAAATAGTAGTTCCGCCTTCACCAGACCCGGATGTTTTTGCCAATGCCCCTGCCTCCTTGTTAATGCGCGCACAAGAAGCACCGAAGGATGGTTATATTCATTCACGCAACGCGCGCCAATGTATTCCTATTGGCGATGCACGCAAGCTGCAATTCAGCGGCAATTTTCTTTACCCGGATGAGTTGCCCGCAAGCAACTATGGCCACAGAGCCAATCTGATTTGGCATTACCAATCCGACTGTTCAGGCAGTGCGCAATTCGGTACTTATCTTGAACCTGAAATTAAAAATGGCTGGCAAGCGCTGCTGATTGACGACTTGAGCCCCGCATTGAATGCACAGGCAGTTGAAGTTGAAATTACGCAAGACCAACAATTATCGCGTAAAGATTTTGGCGTTTTGGAATCCGCCTATTATTGGTTGCTTGGAAAACTGGGTGTAGTGAGCGACGATACACTTGCCAGAGGATATTGGGATAATCTCAATTTACAAATTACCCAATTGGAAGAACCGGAACAACCTAGCAACCAATTTGATGTTGCACCGAGCGTGCCAACCAATAGGAATTTATTGCGCAATGGCAGTTTCGATACCGGGCTTGAACACTGGAAGCATTATGACAGTGAGTGGAGCGCAGACGAAGGCTACAACGCAGAGGGCGCTATACGTATCACGTTAACATCCGACAGCGGCTCTATGGGCACGGGTGTATTTGAGCAGTGCGTTAACATCGGCTACAAACGTCAATTTAAAATGGGTGTGAGTTTTAAAGCGGATGAACATTCAAATCAAACCGGCGGTGGACGAATGAGAGTGAGCTGGTATGAAGAGGAAAACTGCCAGGGTCGCCATAGCACCGATGGCCGTCACGTTGACCCACAAAAAATCGCTGGTTGGCAGCCACTGTCTGTCCCGCTGTTAGAAGCAGCACCTAATTCGCGTAGCGTCTCAGTCGATGCAATCCAAACGATTGATGGCAAGGGTGAGTTCAGTGCCTATTGGGATGATATGTATTTTATGGCGATTGAATAAACGCACTTTACAAAAAACATTTTTTATTTTCGCGGATATATTTATCTCGCTAACAAATAGGACACCTTAAACGTCACACTGGCTTTACTTGCGGTAGGCTGTCTGTTTTTTATGGACTTCTGGAATAGCAGAGCATTTTGGACTTCTGTTGCCGCCATTGTTTCACTTTATGCACTAGCCATTTTTTTATTCCTGCGCCACGCAGAAAAACCAATAAAAAACGGATATATCAATGCATTATTATCACTCCGATCAAAACATCATTGACATAATGAAAGATCCGCAACTAATTCACTTGCTACTTAAAAACCGCAGAAAGATTAGCCTATTATCAAAAATATTATATAAAGTACCGCCACTTCGAAAATACATCAACAAATGTGATTTAGAAAATATTTTTATAAATAATCTTTTAGACCTAAGCAAAAACGCCGAAAAAGAAATTAAGAACCTAAAGCCTAATAATGATAAAAACACACTATTACCAATAAAGAATTTGAGCAACTTTTTTCAGATTAACATCATTAATGACCCCATCCTTGAAAGCATTGATGAAAACATGGCACATAGCCATGTAGTTATGCACTACCAAACAAAAGCTGAATATCATAGCAATAGAATTATTGAATCACTTCTTTTGGAAAAGAATCACTACTCTAATATTACCACTTGCAAAAACCTGTGGACTTTATTTTTTCTAAGTGAATACTATTTTTTATTGAAAACAGGACAAATGGAAATTTCCGCATCGAAGCATGGATTGCACCTTAAAAGAACACAAAAAATGCTGGAGGCCACACCCAGATATTGGATTTCCGAAACGATTGAATTTAACTCAAAGCTTTCTGACAATTTTGGATTGTCAATTCTCTATGAGGATGTTCTGCAACGTAACAGAATTTCACCCGCCACATGGAATGCTCATATTAATCTAATATTAGATAAAGTATTTTCAATACACGTCGAATATCTTAATTCAAATTTTAAAAACAATAGGCTTTATAAATTATTAAGGGAAACCATAGGATTTTCTATTATTGTAGAAATAAAATGCAACAATCATCAAAGCCCAGTGAGTCGAGACTGGGTAAAAAAACTACATCTTATTTCAGAAGAAAATTTAACCACTATAGATAATTTCCTGGAAATATCGAAAGGATCATCTTACGGTAATTCAGAGAACTTCATCACATCTGATGCTCACTACTACTACAGAAAAGACCTAAACTTTAAGTACGGCATAAAAAGATTTGCAGGAAAGATATTAGACATATCGAAAAATGATAGCAATAGCCTATTTTCAGACTATGGTAAAATTTTTGAGAACTCCTACATATATGAATACATCAAGAAACTGGGAAATTACGACTATGAGATACTGAATGGATTTCAATTAAAAATAGATAAGAACGGAAAAAAATTACACTGTGACATTGACCTTGTCTTAAAAGATAAAAGCAAAACGTTATTCTATTTTATTCAGGTAAAATATCTCTCTTCGTTTAACCCAACCTATTTGTCAGAGCAGTGCAGTATTTTTAATCATGAAAGAATGATTAAAGCACGAAATCAAATCACCCCACTAAAAGATAATATGAGGATGACACATGTGAGGAATTTTCTTGATAAAAATGGGCTATCAGAGGCAAGGGCAGAAAACACCTATTTTTTAATAGTTCATAACTTACCATTTCTTAACCTTTATAAAGAAAATGACATTTATTATTACGAATGGAATCTATTAAGGAATATTCTGAAAGAAGGTAAAGTCGTTGAAACCTCAAAAAATCATATTAGCGAAAAGCATGTTGGGAAAAAACTTTCTCTGAATTCACCTACCGAAATAGCAAATGAATACATTAGGAGTAGCGTGATTACTAATTTGAACAGGGACAGCTACAATTTGTTCGTTCATTCTGAATGTCAGCTAGACGTATTAGGAAACAACGTCACCTGTAGCCTTATTTAGTTGAAGCCATTCATCGGAATCCATTTCATTGGAACATAGCTTGTCCGACATTCGACAACAGAAACGCTAAAATGTATCAAAAGTTATTGGCAGCCGTTTTACTGCTTTCACTTGCAGCCC
>NZ_JBRFPI010000248.1:3653-6954 GCF_053579595.1 Cellvibrio sp. | reverse complement strand
TCGAGCACCGAGCCTTGGCTGCCAGAGAGTTCGCGGCCGTCGGTAACTGCTTGCGGCGCCATCAAGGTGCGACCACGGCCGGTAAAACGCAGGCGATCAGTTTCATAGGAAATTTGATCCACCGGACTGCCATTAGTCGATAGCAAATGGAACATCCAGGGCGTGTGCTCACCTACCGAACGCGGGCGGCGGGTGCACAGTAACGCCCGTCGCTCTGGCAAAATTTCCGTCTGCACAAACAAATTACCAAACGCGGTTTGGGTGGCATCGGCGGCGGGCAACGCCAGCACCACTTCGGCGTAGCTGGTCAACTCCAGTGTGCGTGTGCGCGACGAGCGGTTGGTAATGCGCAGACGGCGCAGCTCTATGTCGTCCTCAGGGGAGACGACCAACTCGGTATAGGTTTCGATGTCGTGGTCGCGGCGGCGGAATTCGGCGCGACCTTCGGAGAACATCGCCTCGTAATTATCAGCGCGCTTGAGCGTGGGTTGATGGCTTGCCGACCAGAACTCGCTAGTCGCCGCATCGCGCAAATAAACGAACATGCCCCAGCTGTCCCGTGTCGCATCTTCGCGCCAGCGGGTCACAGCCAAGTCTTTCCAGCGGCTATAACCACCACCTGCATTGGTGACCATCACCTGATAGCGGCCGTTGGATAAGAGCTGAACTTCCGGTGTCGGAGTATCGGCTTCCAAAGGTGCGTAGCTAGCGGTTTCGACCTGATCAAATATAGCGGCGCCATCGGCGTGGTCGGCCACATGGGTATGCAGCACCGATGCCTTGGGAATGCGCTCCTGCAATAACAGCAAAGTCGCCTGTAACAGCGGGTCAGCTTCAAACCGGCGCTGCATTGGGCGATCCAATAATAAGTAACCCAGCGCCAGCAAACTCATGCCCTGATGATGAACCATAAACGAGCGCACGCAGGCACTGGTCTGACCCCGCGCCAAGCGTGAGGGGGTATAGTCCACCGCTTCATAGAATCCGAAGCGCCCTTCCACACCATTGCTGGCAAGCCGCTCCAGATTTTCACAGGCCGCTTCGGGCGCGACCATCAAGGCCATCACTGAAGCATAGGGAGAAATGACCGAATCCTCCCCCAAGCCGCGTTTGAATCCCAACCCGGGTACACCAAAGGCGTGATACTGGTAATTCAGGCTGGCATCAAAGGTGTGATAACCGGATTCCGAGATCCCCCAAGGCAGACCGCGCTGTTTGCCATAGGCGATCTGACGGGCAACGGCGGCCCGGCAGGTTTGGTTGAGCAAAGTACCTTCATAGCTGGGCATTACCAGCATCGGCATCAAGTATTCAAACATGGAGCCGCTCCAGGACATCAACACCGGCTCCCCTTCAGCCATGGTGCGCAAACGCCCCAGCGCAAACCAACTCTCTTGCGGTACCTGACCCTGGGCGATGGCGACGAAATTACACAGGCGCGCTTCCGAAGCGAGCAGGTCGTAAAAGCTGTTGTCGCGGCGATAATCGTCGAGGTTGTAACCCACGGCGATGAGGTGGCGGGTGCGGTCATAGAGAAAACCATATTCCATCGCCGCAAACTCATGGGCTTGTGCGGCCAGCTCCATACAGGTGGCAATGTGCGCACTGGCGCGCTCACTGGCAAGGGTAATTAACCCGCGCAACTCCAGCAGCCATTCCCGCTCCGGCACCGTGCCCGGCCGCAGCAGCTGTGCATCCAATAGCGGCACCAGACTCTGGCTGTAACCGGCGAGGCTGCGCAGTGAGGGAATCGCATTCAAATTGATACCTTGCGCCACAATCGTAAGGCCAGCCACAAAACCGCCCAGCGCTGGCGGCGGCGCACGCAAACCCAACCATGGCGCATAGTACATAAGCTCATCCAATGCGGCGCGGCTCTGCTGTGCCAGGGAGGCACCCCAGGTTTTGGCTTCATAGCCCAAAGTCTCTGCGCCGAGCATATCGTTCAGCAAGGCACCACTCACCGCGAGCTTTACATTGGGTTGCATCGATAAATAGGCATTGATACTGACCGCCGCATTCACTACCGATTCAAGGCAATGCAAGAGCGACGGCAAGTTAACGGCATGCTCGTGATGCGCGTGAACACAGGCTGCATTCAGCAAGCTGCGCATGCGGAAAATTCCCGCCTGAACCGCATTCGGCAACTCTTCTTCGAGATGGGCAACTTGCAAGCTATCAGTCAGCACCGCGAGCGTATCCGCCAGGCCCTTAAAGACTCTGCCATGCGGAATTTTTTGCTCAGGCAGCGCCACTAATCCGGCGCGCAGGGTCAGCAAATGCCCGGCGAGGTTGCCGCTATCCACTGCGGAAATGTAGCGCGGCGGCAAGGGACGCAAGCTGAGGGTGTCGTACCAATTAAAAAAATGGCCGCGGTGGCGCTCCAGCTTGCCCATACTGCCAAAGGTATTGGCCGTGCGCTCGAGAAACACATTGGCGGAGATGAAACCAAAATCGTAAGCCGATAGATTGCCCAGCAGCGCCAGCCCGATATTCGTTGGCGAAGTGCGATGCGCAATCACCGGGCCGGGATTTTCCTGAAAGTTATCGGGCGGTAACCAGTTGTCTTCCGCCACCACAAACCGCTCAAAATAGGCCCAGGTTTTACGCGCAATCTTGCGTAAAAACAGGGTTTGTTGCTCAGATAAACTCGCCTCTTTCCGCTCCAGCGGCAGACCTAGCCACCACACGCTGACGGGTGCGATAAACCACAACACCAACAGCGGCGCTGCGCTGGACAAGGCGGTGGGTTGCAATATCACCAGCGCAGCAGTTACCGCCAGAGCAATAACCGGCGCCGACCACAGCAGGTCCCAACTCGCCAGCAAACTGCCCTTGGTTTTGCGTTCCTGCTCAGCCGAAGCACACCATTCCAGCAGCAATCCCGGTGCACACCACAAGCGCCACAGGCTGCGCAGAATCGCCGTCAGACTAAAACAGGCTTCATGGGGCAAACAGCTAATACGGAACAGCGCCTGCAGAAAATGGCGCCGCGCATTAGCGAATACAGCGGCCAAATGTTCCGCCAGAAATATCTCGCGCGGCTTGCGCAGTGCATCAACCAGGGTCACCAGAATCGGTGGCAACAAAATGATCCCCAGTGCGGCAAGCGTCCAAAGTTCGGGGGCGGGCACCAGTGTCCAACCGATCAATAACAACAACAGCAATGCCACGGGTGCAAGGCTGCGCAGCAAATTGTCGGCGATTTTCCAGCGCGACAAGGCCGACAGCGGATTCGCCAGCCGCTGGCCATTGGCGCCCGGTACACGCGGCCACAACCAACTGGCAATTTGCCAATCGC
>NZ_JBRFPI010000248.1:0-3643 GCF_053579595.1 Cellvibrio sp. | reverse complement strand
ATCCAGCGCTCCCGCCGAGCGACATCCAACTCGTAGCGAGCGGCCGAATCTTCGTAGAGATGAACATCGCTCAGTAAGCCCGCGCGCGCATAACAGCCCTCGAGCAAATCGTGACTCAGGATGCGGTTGTCAGGGAAACGCCCGCCGAGCACTTGCTCGAAAGCGTCCAGATCATAAATGCCCTTACCGATAAACGAACCTTCGCCAAACACATCCTGATACACATCTGACACCGAGCGGGTGTATGGATCAATCCCCGCCTCACCACCATAGAGCTGCACATAGCGCGAGCAATTAGCGGCCGATAAAGTCGCGGCCATACGCGGCTGCAAGATGCCATAACCACGGCGGATAACATGATGTTCGGGGTCGTACACCGGGCGATTAAGCGGGTGCGCCATAGTGCCGACAAACTGGCGGGCGGCATCGCGCGGGAGTTGGGTATCCGTATCCAGCGTGATCACATAACGCAGTTTGGGCAGCGCTGTTATATCGCCAACAATCAGTGAAAATGCCTCCGAATGCCCGCGCCCTTCGCGCAATAGCTGGTTTAAATCGGCGAGCTTGCCGCGTTTGCGCTCATAGCCCATCCAGCGTTTGACCGTGGCGTTCCACCGGCGTGGGCGATGAAAAAGGAAGAAGCGGTTGTTGGCATTGCCAGATGGATAAGCCTGATTGAGCTGTTCAATACCTTCGCGTGCACGCGTTAATAGCGCGTCGTCACCGGGGAGGATTTCACTGTCCGCATCACCAAAATCGGTGAGCAAACCAAAATACAATTGCTCATCGCGGTTACCCAGAAAACGCACTTCAAGCGCTTCCAGCAAGTCGTCAATACTCTGCGTACTGGTGAGCAGTGTGGGCACCACCACCAGCGCAGCCAATGCTTCGGGAATACCTTGCACAAAATCCAGGCGCGGCAAACGCTTGGGTTTTACCGTCAGCGTAACCAACCAATTCACCAGCGCCGAGGCAAGCGAGGTTGATGCAATCAATGCAAGCAAGGTCAGTACACCCAACTGCCAATCGCTAAGAGTGAAGCTCTTTACCAGTGCGAAAAATCCAGCGTTAGTGAGCAGTACCAACAACAAAATCGCCCCGAGGTACAACGGCAATCGCACTTGGGAACAAATGCGCCGCAACTGCTCCGACAATGGCAAACGCGCCGCAACCGCACGCTCCAACTGCGGCAAACCGCGATCAACTAAATAGTATCCAACATGTTGAGTATGGTTTTCAGAATCACCCGCATGCTGCGCCAATTCAATCGCCACGCGCGCAATACCCGCTTCGGAAATTTTGCTGCGTTTGGCGAGGCGATCAATCACATGGCGATATTCATCGCGCGTCGCAAAATCCATGCGGCGATAAACATCATCTTTATCTTCAAGCAAAATCTGCTCGACGATGCTCATGGTTTCCACAAACACCCGCCAATCGTAAGCGCCTAAAAACCGCAAACTGCCAATACTGTTGCTAATAGAAACCTGATCAACCGCCTGCTGCTGATTTTCCGCCTGCACCATTTGCTCAATGGTCAAACTCTCCTCAGCCAAGCGCTGTTCAATCCAGGTGAGCGGCAACGCGAGTGCGGGGCCATGCCCCTGCAAACGGCGCACTAATTCAGCGATAAACGCACTCACCATCGGCGGGTTAGAACGCGCCATATCAGCGATAACAACGATCAGATTTTTGGGGTCGCTCTCGGCCACTTCCACCATCTGGCTCGCCCATTCGCGCGCTTGATTCAAATAGCTGCGCGCATGGGTAATACGCAAACTCACACGGCGCAAATTTTCAATCAATGCGAGGCGCAACATGATCGGAATTGCCCAGAGTTCACCCAGTGTTAGTGGTGTGACGGTTTGATAAGCCGCAACAAAACGGCTGAGGATTTCGGCATCAATGCGACCATCACCATGGGCAATGGCAGCGAGGGCCAAATCGTAAACGCGCGGCAACCCGGCCGATCGCCCCGCGCTTAAACGCGGCAATTCACGGCTGTAATTTTTGGGGAAATGGCGCTTGGCTGTACGGATTTGTTCTTCAATCATGTAAAAGTTGTCGAGCAACCATTCACCCGCAGGCGCGATGCGCGAACGCGCTTTTACTGCAGCCGCAAGCAACTCGCAGCCGCTAATCAACACCTGCTCGTTTTCATCCAGCCGCGTCAGCAAACGGTCGCGCGTGCGCGCTTTACTCAGACTGTGTTCACTCGCCAGCACTTTGCCAAAGTGTTCCATCTGGTCGGCACTGAATAATTCCGCACGCAGTGGATTGAGATCTTCCGGACGCTGTGCGCGCCGGTCGTACACCCGGCTGCGCCAGGAATTGATACCCGAAGTGAAAAAGCGGGACAAGGTTTTACCCCGATTTGCGTTCTGCATAATTAAAACCTTGGGGGAAGATGGTTCTACCAAGCTTGGGCAATTCGCGCGGGGTTGTCTGTTCGTTAGCGAGCTTTGGCTTTTACATGCTAGTGGTAAAGACGCTCTATGCGACGCAACTGAACACGGGCAAGATTTTTATTCGGCTCATTGCGATGGCTGTGATGAGATTTTTTTTCATCATCATAGCTTTGTGAATCCTGCGCATATTTATGCATACGTGCATGAGATCGACGCGGTTGGGCGCCTAATTCGTGGAAAGATTTTTCACTCTGAACATCATTGTTTTTATCGCTACCGGTATCTCTTTTCATTCCTCAATCCCTCTATAAATTTACTGACTATTATCAACCGTTAATAAATAATTAAAAAAATGAGCGACCAATAAACGGATCGCACGCGCAGACAATAAGGTGGGGTTTTACAAAGGTCAGTGCGCTAACCCGCATAAGCAAAACAATGGGAGAGTGTGTGTTTTCGTACAGACATGAGCAGTGTCAGTTTATATGTTAGCGATTCACAAACTGATGGGAGCTTGAAATGGAAACACAATTTGCACAACGACCGGACAACAATTACCGCGAAGGCATCATTAGCACTCAGCCAGAAAATAACAGCGCCGTTGCATGGTGCGCTGTATTTGCTGGTGCAGTTGCTTCTGCGGCCTTATCGTTAATTTTATTATTACTCGGCACCGGCTTTGGATTAACGTTAGTGTCCCCTTGGTCGAGCGAAGGCATTAGCAGCGCAAGCTTTGGTGTATCGAGTATTGTCGGCATCACCTTGATATCGGTAGCCGCATCAGCGCTCGGCGGTTATCTCACTGGCCGATTAAGAACCCGCTGGCTCAACACCCATAATGACGAAGTCTATTTTCGCGATACCGCACACGGATTTTTATCCTGGGCAGTAGCCACACTCGGCACCGCCGCCTTACTCACTTCCGTCATTAGCGGCATCATGGGTAGCGGCGTCAAGGCTGGTGCAGCAATAGCTGGCGGCGCCGCGACAGCGGCCACCAGTGTAATTGCAAGTGGCACAGCGGCGGCGCTGGTTTCAGATAACAGCAAAGGCGATACCACCTTGCCATACCTGTTGGACTCACTGCTGCGCAAAGATCCAAACACTGCTGCAGATAATTCACCGCAACAGCCAGTCACTTTACCCAATCCTGTTGATGGTGCCCCCGCTACCGATTCAGTACCAGCACCAGCACCAGCACCAGCACCAGCACCAGCACCAGCACCAGCACCAGC
>NZ_JBRFPI010000247.1:0-7038 GCF_053579595.1 Cellvibrio sp. | reverse complement strand
ACATGCTTGTAGTGCCAGAAAAAGTGCCAGTGATAAAAACTTATCTCTAGACCCCCTAGCAGTTTAAAAGTTCGCAGACTCTTGTACTCCCGTTAATTTGATGCCTAAAAACATATCAACATTTCAACCATCACAGTGAAACAAAAGTGCGTTAGATACGTATAGTCTTACACCCATAGGTAGTGCTGGATTATGGGTTACGCATTTAATCTCAAGGAGTCGTCACATTTATGTTCCACCACAAGCATACCAACCCATTGTATCGTTTCACCCACACGCTCCTGCCGCTGGTACTTGCAGGTTATGTATCCAACACCTACGCCGATACCGGAAAAATTCGCCTGACAGCGATTGACTCCAGTACGCAGAGACCTATCCCTAATGCCGCGATCACCCTTCGATCGCGCGCTGGTGCGACTACAGAAACCCGTGCGAACGAACAAGGCCTAGTGCAAATTGATGCATTGGATGCCGGACTCTATACGCTGCTTATCAATCATCCGGATTACCAAAGTGTGCGCCTGCCGCGAGTAAGAGTCCTGGATAATAAGACAACGCCGATAGAAACCAAACTTGCTGGCATCAGCCCAGGTGTGGAAGAACTATTAGTTGTTGGAAAAACGATTGCAGGCAATCCGCTCAACCCGGCTGGTACCAGCTTTATTGATGGGGAAGCACTGAACAGCGCCGCTGGCAGTGGTAGCGATGTGCTGCGCTCGCTCGATGGATTACCGGGCTTGTTCGGCGATGGCGAGTTCTCCAGCTTTACCGTGCGCGGCAATGGTCCGCGCGACAATTTGATTCTGGTGGACGGCATTCCATTCGATAAGGTGGTGCATTTCAGCGATAGCTTCGGCGAGCAGGAAGAAATTGAAGGCGGCGGGCGCTATTCCGTCTTTGCACCCAACACCATCGCAACCGCCGAATTTCAACCGGGCGGCTGGAATCCTGCCTATGGTGGTCGCGCTGGTTCCTTATTGAAGTTAAATGTCGCCGAAGGTAATCCGGATACTCCCTCCTATCGCACCCGCCTGGATATTGCCGGCATCGAAATTGGTTACGATGGCCCCAGCGGGTTTCACGACCAAACCTCTATTTTATTTTCTGCACGCGATTACGATTTCGGCAGGTTGTTTGAAACCATCGGGTTGGATGATATAGGCACACCCAAACTCACCGATGTGATTTTTAAATCTACCAGCGAACTTGGTGATAACGATCAATTGAGTTTCCTCGCGATTTACGCCCCCGAAGAATACCAACGCACTATCGATAACGTATTGGCATCGGATGAAGATGAACCGGGCAATTATGTAGATGTGGAGCTGGTAGACAGCGAAGCGGATAATAGCCTCTTTGCACTGACCTGGACCCGTTTGATTGGCAGCGATGGCGAACTCACCAACCAAATTTATTTACGCAACTATGACGAGCGCAGCAGCACTGGTGAAGCCTATCCAGACCTTGTAGAAACAGGTGCTCCTGCCAACACCATTCCTGTGCGCAACAATATTCTTCGCTCCGAAGCCGAAGAACAAGAACTCGGGTTACAAACGGATTTTGAAATCAATAATACATTCGGCCGTTTATCCAGCGGCCTGCGTATCACCCAGGTTGATTTGGCATTTTCACTGGCACTGGATGATGACTGGATTCGCTACACCTATGATCAAAATGATTATCGTGAAAATCCCGAGCAAAAATATGTAGTACTCACACCGCAAGCAGTTAATAATCATTACACGCAGACTGAAACCAATTACGCACTTTACGCCAATCAGGAGTTCGCGCTCGATGATTGGAGCTTTCGCGCAGGTGCGCGTTACGACCGCGATAATTTTTCCAGTGAAGACTTGCTATCACCACGCGTTGGCGCTACCTGGCTCATTAATAGCAACCTACGTCTGACAACTAGCGCAGGACGCTATTTTCAAGCGCCGCGCTTTAATGACCGCGCCAGCGATGCAAACAACAGCCAACTTGAAAACGAAGTAATCGATCAAGTCAGCATAGGGTTTGTCTATCGCTGGAATAATGATGTTGAGTTGTTAGTCGAACCCTACTACCAGGATTTGCACAACCTGGTTGTCAACGGGGACAATGTTAATCAAACACTGGCCAATACAGGCGAAGGAAAATCTTTTGGTGTTGATACCGCGCTTACGCGGCTGTTCGATAATGGCTGGTCAGCCAGCATCAATTATTCCTATAACGACGCGCGCGTGCGCGATAATCCTGATGCAAAAGAATACGATGCCGACTTCAACCGCCCGCATATTGTGAGCACCGGTGGCGTTTGGGAAATCAATCAGCGGTGGAAATTATCGTCGCGCTGGAAATGGGCATCCGGAAAACCCAGTGACGCTTATATTATCCACAATAATGTTTTGGGTGATGCACAGCCACTGCGTTATTCTCGCGAGACAATCGCAACCAATACGGATAGATATGGCAATTACAGCTCATTGAATTTTCGCGCGGATTATCTGCGCAGTTTTGGCCGCACCAATGTTATTGCATTTATAGATGTCATTAACTTGCTCGGCTCAGAAAACCCCGGCAATTCAGATTTTAACGAGCGCAGCGGAAAAGAGGAAATTGAAGACGGGGAAGCAATCCCCATTATTGGCTTAATGTTTGAGTGGTAACATTTTACTAAAGAGTCCGGCGGACTGATGTGAAAAAAACATGGCCATCAAGCCGCCGGATTTTACCGAGACTATTTATTTTCTAAAATTAGATTAGTTGTCAAAAATTGGGTTATTCGTCAAACATCTGGATCATATAGCCATCTTTGAGCGCTTCTGCCATGGCCTTATCGGCCGCAACCACACGCGGATCGCTAGTCAGGTTGCTAGGCACCAGCTTGCGGTTTTCAATTTGTATTTCAATAAAACCTGCGCGCATCAAATAGAGCTTACACAGGTGCTCTGCACCGAATAAATCTTTGAAATTGATATACACAATAAAGGGCACCATTTGGCCTTCTTTAATATCATCGAAGGCCTTTTTTGCGCGGCCATTGGCAGAGAAAATATACATAATGTTTGTCTCGGGTTAATTCAGGCAAAAACCATTGAATCATTGTATCTATTAGGTAAGCATTCCCAAGCTGAGTTTGGGAATGAGGGTTAAAAGCGAATTCTTATATCGTCATTACGACGCGCAATGCATCCAACCGAATTTTTGCTTGCGACAAAAAGTGTTGGCTTGCGGCCAAGCGCTGTTGCAAATAATCGATCTCTTTCTGACGTACGTTCGGGTTTACTTCTTTCAAGGCTTTCATGCGCGCCAGCTCGCCATTTAATTGCTCGCTCACTTTCGTTTGGGCTTCGGCAATTAATTCGGTTTGTTTTGCGGCGGTAATTTCTTCGGCTTTTTGCACCATAGTGGTCAGGGTTGGGCGCGCGTGGCGAACCAGATCTTGTGCGTTATTGCGCGGAACTTTTTGCAACAACTTACTCAGTTGGTTAATGCCGAGCACATTGGATAAATCCTTGCCCTTATCGTCCAACAACACCCGCAGTAAGGATTGCGGCATATAGCGGAACAACTGCAACTCTGCAGGTGCCGGGCAATGCAATACAAATAGGGCTTCCAGCATCAGGGTGCCGGGTTTTAACGGTGGTAACTTCAAGGTACAGAAAGCAGTGTTGCCAAATTCGCTGAGTGAAATCAGATCCTGCGCACCGCGCACCAGTGGATGCTCCCAAGTGAGGAACTGCATGTCTTCACGCGATAGCGCCTGCTGGCGATCATAGGTCACCGTTAAACCATCTTCCGGCAAACCGGGAAATTGTTCAATGCGCATATGGTCGCTCGGGTGTAACACCAAACTTTTTTCGCTGTGCTTTTCAAAATCGATTCCGAAGCTATCGAACACCTGCTCCATGTAAATCGGCAGCACGCTGCTCACATCATTTTCTGCCAAAGCATCAACCAACGCTTCCGCTTGTGCTGGCTTGCAAGAATTCAATTCCAATAGGCGATCACGCCCTTGTTGTAACTGGGCGACCAATTCAGCGGAAAATTGCCGGGTTTGTTCCAATAAGTTGATAAAGGTTTCATCATCATTATTCACTAGCGCAGGCAATAATTCTTCAGCAAATTTCACATAAGCCGCTTGGCCAATCGCACAGGTTTTTTCGAAGGCATTTAAACCCTGGTGATACCAATCCAACAATTTTTGCTGTGCAGTATCTTCATAATAAGGCACATGGATATTCACAGTGGCGGTTTGGCCGATACGATCCAAACGGCCAATACGCTGCTCCAACAAATCCGGATTGGTTGGCAAATCAAACAACACCAAGTCCTGCGCAAATTGGAAGTTGCGCCCTTCACTGCCAATCTCCGAACAGACCAATACCTGCGCACCGTCTTCAGCTTCAGCAAAATAAGCAGCAGCGCGGTCGCGTTCGATTAAATTCAAACCTTCATGGAATACGGCTGTGGTTAAGCCTTTGCGCAAACGCAAATACTCTTCGATTGATTGCGCAGATTCCGCGTTGGCACAAATCACCAATACTTTTTTCCGGCGATGTTGACGCAGCCACTCGGCGAGCCAAATCACACGCGGATCTTGTGTCCACCAATCAGATTCCGTTTTTTGTTGCCAATATTGTTCGGCGCAAATTTGTGTCGCCAGTGGTTGCTCAAGTAAGGCGATAAGATCTTCATCGTCCAAATTAAGCGCGTGCGCTTGCAATTTACGCTCGGGAAATCCTCTCACAGAATTACGCGTGTTGCGGAACAATACGCGGCCGGTGCCATGGCGATCTAACAGGTAGTGAATGGCGGTATCTATCGCCGCGCCCAGACTTTGGGTTTCCGCTTGCGCTTGCAATTCGTTGATAGTTTCAGCGGGCAAATAGGCACTTAAGGATTTAACCAGCGCGGCGGAAATTTTTCCGGTATCGTCGCTGTGATCCTGCAATAACTCTTGCACTAAACCATTTAAGGGTTGATAGGCTTTTTGCTCGGCGACAAATTTTTCCAAATCGTAATAGCGATCCGGATCAAGCAAACGCAAACGCGCGAAATGGCTCTCTACACCCAACTGCTCTGGCGTTGCCGTCAACAACAACAGGCCTTTGGATTTTTTTGCCAAGCCTTCTATGCAGGTGTAGGCCTTGCTCGGCTTCTTTTCGCTCCATTGCAAATGGTGCGCTTCATCTACCAATAATAAATCCCAATCGGCCGCAACCGCTTGCTCGTAGCGATAATTATTTTTGGTAAGAAAATCCAGCGAGCAAATAACCAGCTGCGCAGTTTCAAACGGGTTGCTGATATCCGCCGCTTGTGCAAACTCGTCTTTGTCATCGCCTTTAAAATCATCATCTGCAAAGTCATCGACGTAATCGACTGACTCTTCAACACTGTCCAGCCCCACCAGGGCATTGCAGCGCGCTTCATCGAGCAGCGTAAACGCCAAATTAAACCGGCGCAGCATTTCCACCAACCATTGGTGTTGCAAACTCGCGGGCACCACAATCAATGCACGCTGTACACGCCCGCTCATTAATTGTTGATGCAAAATCAAACCGGCTTCGATGGTTTTACCCAAGCCGACTTCGTCCGCTAATAACACGCGCGGCGCATGGCGCTGGGACACTTCGCTAGCGATATAAAGTTGATGCGGCAGCAATTGCACACGCGGCCCCGCCAAACCAAACATGGATGATTGGCGATGCTGGTTTTGATAATGGAGTGTTTGGTACCGCAGAGTGAAATGGTTGTGTTTGTCGATCTGCCCCGCAAACAAACGGTCGCGCGGTGTACTGAATTGCACAAAGCTATCCAGTTCAAATTCGGGGATGGAAAACTCCTCGCCTTCCTTATTCAGTCCGACATACATCAAACAACCAGCCTGCTCGACAATACTGGTGATCTGGATTTTGGTCCCGTCCTGATGGCGAACCTTCTCACCCACTTCGTATTTCACGCGGCTGACGGGCGCGTTATCTATCGCATAGGTACGGCGTTCACCCGCGGCGGGAAAACTCAGGGTTAGGCGGCGATTGGCCACATCCAACACGATTCCCAGCCCCAAATCTGCTTCTGACTCACTAATCCAGCGCTGGCCGATGACAAAAGCCGTTCCACCCACAAACTGCGTTTTACTACTCACTCAAGCACCTACTCTATTCCAGAATCCGGGCACTGCCCAAGAAAAATCAAAATTGTCGAAAAGGCGCGCATCATACTGTTTTAAAGCCCACAAAACCAAAAAATTTGGCTGTTAGCTGGCACGCTTTTCTATAGAATCGAGCCCATTAGTCACATAAATGGAAGCCATCATGCATATCAACACTCCCGATGCGGAAAGCAAACTCCACCTGGACCAATTGGTGGCCAAATCCGGCTTCTTACGCCTTACCACCAGCAAAGAACAGTACCCCAATTCACCCGGGACAGGCTTGCCCTTATTGGTGGTAGAAACTGAATTGTGCAGCGCAGTCATTTCACTGCAAGGTGCGCATCTCTTGGAATTTAAAACCACCAACGGAGATCCATTGCTTTGGCTCAGCCCCAATTGTGATTTTTCCGCAGGTACCGCTCTACGCGGTGGCGTTCCCCTATGCCTGCCCTGGTTTGGCGTCAACCAAACCGACCCAACCAAACCCAAGCACGGTTTTGCGCGCAATAATTTTTGGGAATTAGGTGAGGCGCATCTACTGAGCGACGGCAACGTCGAACTGGAATTTTTATTTTTAAGCGATGCTAACGATTTATTTCCGTTCGATTTTTCAGCCGAATTGCGCATGACATTAGGCAACACGGCCAAACTCGAACTCACCATCAATAATACCGACACCGAAAACTTTGATTGCAGTTGGGCGATGCACAATTACCATCGCATTCGCTCACTGAGCGATGTCCGCGTACTTGGCTTGACAGAGAGAAAGTATCTCGACAACTTTGAAGGCTATGCAGAAAAACACCAATCAGGCGATGTAAATTTTCCGGGGCCGGTAGATCGTGTTTATCACGCAATCGACAACACAGTCAGCATCAGCGGCTCACCCAATATCGAAA
>NZ_JBRFPI010000246.1:0-7048 GCF_053579595.1 Cellvibrio sp. | reverse complement strand
ATTGCCGCGCTTTAGGGGCAGGGTTCGCTGGCTGGCTGTACTGATGCTCCCCGTGCTGCAATTGCTGGCATTGTTTAGTAAAGAGTTGGCGATTTTAATTCCAGCGCTGGTGGTCGTGCTTGCGATATTTTTGCGCGACAAACAAAGCTACCAAAGAGCGGATGTAGTTGTTTTGTTGGTGTGTGTAGTGTTGTGTTTGGTGTGGTTGCATTTCTATAAAGAGTTCACGCCCAACCGCCATTCCGCTTATGGTTTGACGCTGGGCGAGAATCTGGTGATTAACACCCTGAGTTATTCTGCGTGGATTTTTAATGTGCCGCGCGAAGCCTTGCGTATGATCGTGATGGAGCGATACTTGCTGGGGGTTGCATGGGCGGCTGCCTGTTTTATCCCTATGGCTATTGTGTATTGGCTAAGTATTCGCGCGTTAAAACCTTCACTCACCATTGTGCAATGGCTCGCAGGTTTGGCTTTTTTAATTATCGCTTACGGCCCCTATTTTTTACTGGCTAACCAATCTTATGAATATTATGCCGCTGTGGCGGTAATATTTCCCTTGCTGTTGGTTGCGCGCGCGCTGGTGATGACTAATCAAATTAAGATTGGTTTGTTATTGATAGGTTTTTCATCGTTAATAGCAGTGCAGGGTACACGCTCGGCAGATTATCCTGCAGTAATTGACCGCGCCTTTTGGGCGGAGCGGCAAATAGAAACATTGCAACAAGAGATGATTGTCTCGCCCTTATTGGTCAGTGTTACTAATGAACACCAGTTTGCCGCCTTGGGTGTGCGCGGGCTGGAGTGGCGATTGGGTTTGCCGCTCGGTAGCGTGATACTCACACGGGATTGTTATCGCAAGGGTGAAAAATTAGCGCAGAGAATACTGGTGCAAAATACTGCTGGGAATTTTGTGTGGGAGGATTGCAATTGATCGCAGCAAAACAGATTTGCCTAAAAACAATTTTAACTGCACATGCTGATGAACTTGCCTTGATCATCGGCAATGGCATCAATCGTTACAATAGTGACAGTGGCCTGAATTCGTGGGATGCAATGTTGTTAGATTTATGGGTCAAACATACCGACGATGACCCAAAGGATATTCCGCTCGGAATATCACTCACTGAATTTTATGATGCGCTGGATTTAAGTAGTACCTCCAAAACCAAAAACCTGCAAAAAGAATTTTGCGATTTTCTTGTCGGCTGGAATGCAAAAGCGCATCACCAGACAATGATGGACTGGGCTAAACACCATTCAGCCCCGGTGTTGACGACTAACTTTGATGAGACCTTATCGGATTGTGCAGCATTGGAATTACACCATACCGACGCTGTGCGCTTTACGGATTTTTATCCCTGGGCCAGTTATTTTGCGGCCGGGGAAATTAAAAACCCTGCGCAGGAATTTGGGATTTGGCATGTCAACGGAATTAAGCGCTATTCGCGCAGTATCCGTTTGGGCTTAAGTCACTACATGGGTTCTGTGGAGCGTGCGCGCACATTAATCCATAAGGGCGGTGAGGGGCGTTTATTTGCCGATGCCAACCATGGCAAATGGAATGGCCACAACACCTGGTTGCATATTGTTTTTAATAACGACTTGTTGTTTATCGGTTTGGGATTGGATACTTCTGAAATATTTTTGCGCTGGTTACTGATCGAGCGCGCCAAGTATTTTAAAACTTTCCCCGAGCGCGCCAAAAAAGCCTGGTATGTTCATGCAGGGCGAGATTTATCACAAGGACAAACAATATTTTTGAAAAGTGTCGGCTGTGAGATTGTTAAAGAAGAAAGTTACGATGCGCTTTATGGGGATAGTTGGTCAGTCCTTTGACTCCGAGAGCTTAGGCGGCTCGTACATTTATCTGTGCGGTCTTAAACGATCGACATATAAACAAGAGGGTATCGCGCGTTTGAATATCAGTAACTGTTTGTGCGACTGCCACAGCAGTTTCAAAATCGTGTTTCAGACACAGGCATCTGACTTCACGAATCAATTCAATGTCTTTCTTAATCAAATCCATCTTCTACCTCATTGTAAGTTGAAATCTCCGTGTGGGAATCACACATTTTTACCTGCTCCGCAGGCACCGTTTTAAGTATCGCGTAGGCTCGCAAAAGCTCCAATCCAGTAAGTCGGGTTTGCTAGATTAGATTTTCATAAAAGGAATTCTGCTTGTACTTTCACTAACAACAAGCCTGATGCTGAATGATACAAAAGTCCCCTTAGATCGTATTGCTGAACAACTGTTTCCTGGGATATTCACAAATGAAAAAAGCAATTTATTGGTTCAGGTACGATCTTCGGTTGGCTGATAACCCCGGTTGGGCGCAATTGGTTGCCTCCTGCGGCTCTGTGGTGGGTGTGTTTGTATTGCCCAAACGCTGGTTTGTGCCGGGGCGTTATCAAAGCAAAGGCATAGAGTCTTATCGTTTGAGGTTTTTGCTTGAATCACTTGCTGATCTGCGTTCCCAGTTGCGCGCCTGCGGTAGTGAATTGATCGTGCTCGATGGCGACCCTGCACACGAGCTTTCTAGTTTGGCGGAGAAATTGGACGTAGGAATAGTTGGCGTTGGGCTGCACCCCGGCAGTGATGAGTGCGATGATGTCGTTCGCCTACAAAACAGGCTCGATATTCCAGTCAAGTCCAGTGAAAATTTTACGCTGTTTGATCGCGCCGAATTACCTTTTGATTTACAGGATCTGCCCGATATTTTTTCACAGTTCCGCAAACGGGTAGAGCATCAGCCACTAAGCCGGGCACTCCCTGCTCCCCAGCGTTTGCGTCACAGTGTGATGGTCGATGATTCAGTCTGTGTGTTGGATAAGTGGTGTGCGATTTTGTCAGCGCAGCGTATGGCCTATCCAGCACATTCACAGGCTTTGGCTTTTTCGGGCGGCACCAAGGCAGGTGTTGAACAATTACAATATTATTTGGAAGGTTCACACAACATTGCATCCTACAAAGAGACGCGCAATCAACTTGATGGCTGGGATTTTTCATCCAAGTTATCGCCCTGGTTAGCCTTGGGTTGCATTTCTGCGCGGCAGGTTGCCGAGGCTATTCACCAGTATGAACATGAATACCAAGCCAATGACTCCACTTACTGGCTGTATTTTGAATTGATTTGGCGTGAATACTTTCAATGGCTCGCATTTCGTTACGGCAAAAAAATGTTTGCGCTGCGCGGCATACAACATAAAAATCCCCTGTTGAGTTTTTATTCCGCCGAGTTTACTGCCTGGTGTTACGGTAATACCGCCAGTGATTTTGTGAATGCGTTTATGCGGCAGCTACTTCACACCGGCTGGATGTCGAATCGCGGCCGCCAGATTGTCGCTAGCTATTTGATTAATGAATTGGGTATTGATTGGCGCTACGGCGCCGCTTGGTTTGAACAGCAACTTATTGATTATGACGTAGCTGCCAATTGGGGGAATTGGCAGTACCTTGCCGGAGTGGGCACAGATCCGCGTGGACGACGGCATTTTAATATTGAAAAGCAGCGGCAGACTTACGACCCCGAGTCAATTTTTATCGAGCGCTGGATAGCCGACATCTAGCTACTGCGGTGGTTGTCAGCAATAGGGCGACCAGGGTTTGGTTTTGTAAATTCCTTGTTATTTATCTGATAATTGAGTTAGATTTGCTGGATAAACACTAATAACAGGATGATGTACCTATGACTAACCTGCGCATGTCCCTGACGACTGTTATAGCGTCGCTTCTTTTTAGCTCCGCAGCCCATGTAGCGTCCGCCCCAGCTTCAACAACTGCTACGAATCCGGACCAAGAGGAATGGGTTGATTTGTTTAATGGTAAAGACCTGAGCAACTGGACGATCAAGATTCGCGGCTTTCCTCTAGGTGAAAACGCATTTAATACGTTTCGTGTTAGCGACGGTATTCTGCAAGCGCGCTACGATGAGTACACCGAGTTTAAAGAACGTTTCGGCCATATTTTTTACAACGGCGGGCCGTTTTCCCATTACAAAATCCAGGTGGAATATCGCTTTGTGGGAGAGCAAGTGAAAGGGGGGCCAGCATGGGCATTGCGCAACAACGGCATTATGTACCACACGCAAGATCCTAAAACCATGGCAGTGGAACAGGATTTTCCGGGCAGCATGGAGTACCAATTATTGGGTGGTAATGGCAAAGACGCGCGCACAACCGGCAACCTTTGCACCCCGGGTACACATGTCGTATTCAACGGAAAATTTACTGAAGACCATATTATTAATTCCAGCAGCGATACTTTTCATGGTGACCAATGGGTCACAGCAGAATTAATTGTGCACGGCAGTGAAAAAGCCGAGCACTTTATCAATGGCAAAAAAGTATTGGAGTACACCGGTTTACAATGGGATGACCGCACACCCAACGGCAGTGGTTTTATCGCTTTGCAAGCTGAGAGCCATCCAACTGATTTCCGCAAAGTGCGGCTGTTAAATTTGGAAGGTTGTATGGATAAAAAAGCGAAAAATTATAAAAGTTACTTTGTGAAAGATAATCACAAAGCTTGCCAATACTAAATTTGATCTACACTAAAACAATTAACTCCCCGCACAGGGGAACCGTGATAGCAAAGAGGAACATAAATGATGAAATATACTTCTGCAGCCCTGTTAGCACTGGTATTTGCCTCCTGCGCATCCGTTGCCGATGACGCTGCAATTAATGCCAAGTACGAAAAATCTTGCAAACTCTGCCACGACGGTGGCCTGATGGGAGCGCCCAAAACGGGTGATGTAGCCGCTTGGGCGCCACGTTTGGAGAAAGGTAATGATGTGTTGATGAAGCATATCAAAGAGGGATTCAACGCTATGCCGCCAAAAGGAACCTGTATGGATTGCACAGACGAAGAATTTCAAAAGCTGCTGGAAAAAATGTCGAAGTAGTCTTTTGCCAAATTCAATAATAAACCCGCCAATGAGCGGGTTTATTTTTTTACGTGAAATAAAGTTCAGGGCGTAAAATTCTATCGATGTAGATCAATGCCCCTCGTGTACTTCTTCTTTTAAGGTCGAGAGATAGGCAACCAAATCGCGCAACTCCGCTTTGGTCAACCCCAAGCCCATTGGTGGCATAGGTGAAATACCACCGAATTCGAGTTTTTCAATTTCTGTGCGCGCAATAGTTTTTACTGCGTTATTTGCTGTAATCGTCACATCGGTTTTTGTTTCAGCATCGAACGAACCTTCAATACGTTCACCTGTTTTTAATACCGCAGTGGCACGGCCAAAACCGGGAGCAATTCGAGCGGCGGGTGCAACCAGTGCTTCCAGCATTTGTTCGGGTGCAATACGAGTAGCGATAGTGGTTAAATCAGGCCCCACTTTATTGCCGCGCGTACCTACCATATGGCAGCGCACACACTGGGTTGAATTGCTGTAACGAAAGAGTTTTACACCCTCATCTGGATTGCCACCGTAAATTGATTCGCGGTAAACATCGAGCGGGTTGTTTTTATCTTTTTTACTTTCGTAAGTTGCCAGCAGTTGTTTAAATTCCGGTGTGCCAATTTTTTCAACGGCGGTAATTAATTCCAGCTGCACTTCCGGTGCAATTTTTCCATCGATCAAAAGCGCCATTTGCTCGGCGAATACGGCTTCTGCTTCCGGTGCTTTTACATTCGCAAGTGACAGCAGTGCGGCTTGTTGTTCACCAGTAGTGCCATTTTTGAGTAAGACGCTGTGCATTTCCACCACTTGTGGGACGGGCAGATCTAATTCAGGAACCAGTGCAAGGGCTTTCATACGTACCGATTGGGATTTATCTTTCAATGCGATAAAAACCAGGTCGCCGATATTGGCAGGGTTAAATTTTTTGAGTGTATGCAGCGCGGCGATACGCACACCATCTGATGAATTATGTTTGAGTAATTCAACCAGCTGGTCTTTGGCATTCTGGATGTTTAATTCGCCCAGTGCTTTAACCGTTGCCTCACGCACACTGCTGTCCTGATCGGCCAATAATGTGCTGTAGCCGCCACCAATCGCTGCAATAGCTTCTGCCTTCGGACGGTTGAGTGGGCCGCGATACATTCCAGTAACACGGTCGTAGTTAGATGACTCTGCCCATACCGATACTGCTTGAATTGCTTCTGCGCGCAACTTTCCCGCGATATTTTTTTGTTGTGCAAATTGGATCAGGCGGTTGGCATTTTCTGCGCTGTTGCCCCCGGCATACACGTTAGCGTTAATGGCGCGGCGCAATAAAGGCTCATTGGTAAACACGGGTTGCTCAATTAATTTTGCCAAGGCCGGCAGTGCCTCTACCACTAAATTATCATCGTTGATTGCGCGTGCAGCATTGGTGACAACAAATTCGCTTTTATCATTCAAAAATAATGCAAGGGCAGGGCTTTCCATTTGTTTTAATGCAACCACTGCGGCGATCCGCACGGCCTCTGATGGATGTGTTGCGAGTCTACTTAATGCTTCCTGATTGCCAATACGTCCCAGTGCGATAGCACCCGCGTGACGCAAATACACATCTTGTTCATTGTTGGCTTCCAGCATTGCAACCAGAGGTACTATGGCTGATTCAGCGCGGATGCGCCCCAAGGCTTGTGCGGCATAGAGTTGCGCACGCGGATTTTTATCGGCAAGCAGTGGCAATAATTTTTCTGTCGCTGCTGTGGTATTGGCATCGCCTAAAACCTTGGCCGCTTGCGCGCGAATTTCAGAATCGGCGTCTTGCAGTAGATTGATTAATACCGCCTGCTCAGCCGGATTCTTACGCAGGATTTGCCCCAGGCCCCAGATAGCATGGATACGTGCGAGTTGGTTGCTCGATGAAATGGCGATGTTTTGCAAAGGCTTTAATTGTTGGTTTTCCACCAATGCGAATTGCGCTTTTTGGCGTACACGCATGTCCACATGGTTTAACAGCTCGACCAATTTTTCGGTGGGCTCTTTGCGCAGATCAGCAGCCAGTAATGTTTTGGTTTCTGTGCGGATCGCATTGCCAGCTGTATCGGGCGTATCCAATTTCCACACACGGCCTTTTTGTTTTAAACCCCAGCCTTCAATCCAATCGC
>NZ_JBRFPI010000245.1:0-7051 GCF_053579595.1 Cellvibrio sp. | reverse complement strand
CTCTTCGGCAGAACCATACGGAGGGCCGTAATTATTGGCTAAGTCAAAGTGGGTGATACCCAAATCAAATGCACGTTGCAGCATGGCACGAGCATTAGCTTGCGAATCTACGGCCCCAAAATTTTGCCACAAACCCAGTGACAAGCGTGGCAAACGCAAGCCGCTTTTACCACAGCGCTGGAATTTCATAGTTTTGTAACGATCGGGATTGGCGACGTAAAGCGGATTGGGTTCGTGGGTTATCATTTTTAATCCTGGGATTGTGGTGAATAGTGTGGGGGAAACAGACCTGACCGGAGGCGCGCATTTTACCTGAAAAGTAGGGTAAACAAGCTTGGGTGAGTGTAAAGAAAAGTAGCTATAAGTGTTCTCTGGAGAATTAACTTGTTTGCTTTAGCGTCGTTAAATGCGTTCCGTTTTGACAGCGAGTCAAGCTTGGCCGTTCGTCTTACATGGATTGGCTTAATTGGTCGTTGCAATCACGTAATGGTTTTATTTTCTGCATAAAAAATCCCTGCCAGTTTATCTGGCAGGGATTTTTGGTGTTAGTGTTTATCGTGTTTCTTACCCTTTTCCTTTCCTTTCGATTTTTTATGCTCGTGGTCATGCTCGTGTTCGCGTTGGTAGCTTTCTTCGTATTCGATTGATTTGATGAAATATACCGGCCGCTCACAGGCATGGTATTTATGGCAATGTTTGCCCCAGTTTTTGGCATGGCCGGGCGGCACATGCAGATAAACGGGTTTGTATTTGGAATAGCGGGGCTCTTTAACAATCACCATGGGCTGTGGATAGTAAATGTCCGGATGTGAGTCTTTGCCCAACTCAACACGGCCATAGACACCAGGTGCGACTTCGCCTTCCAAAACCACATTAATACCCAAGTCGTCCGCCTGCGTCGGCAGGCTTGCCAACACACCGAAACATATCAAGAGATTTGCAATTCGCTTGTTCATAATAGGTACCTCTGTTGGTGAACACGTCATCACCATAGCGCTTTGGGATGAAGTATTCAGTGCGCCAGTGCATATAGTGCAATTTTTCGCGCCATTCCTGCGTTAACGCGTCGCATAACTGGCGACCAATATCCCCCAGATCACCAGTACACAAATATTCCCCAACATGTAGGCGCGCATGCGATGGATCACATTGTTACCGGTCAGATGGATCCAGCTATGGACAACGCGTGCCAGAACAAAAATCCAGGCGCTAATAATCATCGCCGGTACCTGTATCCCAAGTGCTATGGCAATTGCCCCTGCGGTATAAAACAGCATCGGTACTTCAAACAGGTTGGTGTAATTACGTGCTGCCTGTGCGACCTCGTCGGGTATATCGCCAGAGTTAAGGCGAAATTGACTGAGCCGAATCTCTCCAGATTTGACGGCTTTTACCCGGAGGCGGAACAGGTGGATGGCAACTGCGAAAGTGACGAGCACCATGGCAAATAGCGGGTAAAGCATAGGATTAGTCCTTCATCTGTTTGTTATAAGGTGTCTTCACTATAGCTGTATTCCGCGTGAGCAAGCCAGTGCGAATCGCTGCAGGGGGACATTCGCTGATTCTGGCACTATAATGGCCGCCTTTGTTTGCCAGCCCGCTGGCGTGCATCACTTTCTTAGCTTTCTTAACCAGCCATTACAAGGTAGATCCATGATTATCAAGCCTAAAGTTCGCGGTTTTATTTGTACCAACGCCCATCCGCAAGGTTGTGCGGCCAACGTCCAAGAGCAAATCGCCTTCACTAAAGCCAAAGGACCTGTGGCAAATGCCCCGAAAAAAGTATTGGTGCTGGGCTGTTCTACCGGTTTTGGTTTGTCCTCACGTATCACAGCTGCATTTGGCGGAGGGGCTGATACTCTGGGTGTGTGCTTTGAAAAAGAGCCAAGTGAAAGCAAAACCGCTACTGCCGGTTACTACAATACGTCGGCCTTTCACGACGCAGCCAAAGCCGCTGGTTTGTATGCGCATACCATCAATGGCGATGCTTTCTCTGATGCATTGAAAGATCAGGTCATCAGCGAGCTGAAAAACTCGATTGGCAAAGTGGATTTGGTCATTTACAGCTTGGCCTCGCCGCGTCGCACCGACCCAAAAACCGGTGAAGTTTACAACTCGGTTCTCAAGCCCATCGGCAAGCAGTACATCTCTAAAAATCTGAATACTGACACGCTGAAAATTGCCGATGTCACCATCGAGCCCGCGTCGGACGAAGAAATCGCCAATACCGTTAAAGTGATGGGCGGTGAAGATTGGGAAATGTGGATTGATGCACTTAAAGGTGCTGATTTGTTGTCCGACAATTTCCAGACCGTTGCTTACACCTATCTCGGCGATAAGCTGACGTGGCCAATCTACGGCAAGGCGACTATCGGTAAAGCCAAAGAAGATTTGGATCGCGCAGCAAAAACCCTGAGTGCAAAACACGGTGGTAACGCGCGCGTTGCGGTATTGAAAGCGGTTGTAACACAAGCGAGTTCTGCAATTCCGGTAATGCCGTTGTATTTGGCAATCCTGTTTAAAGTGATGAAAGAGCAGGGCACCCATGAAGGTTGTATCGAGCAGATCCAGCGTTTGTTTAAAGAGTGTTTGTACTCTGCAACTCCGCGCTTGGATGATGCCAACCGCTACCGTGTTGATGAGCTGGAATTGAATCCATCGGTACAAACCAAAGTAGAAGAAATTTGGGAACAAGTAACCGAAGAAAACCTGTTTGAACTGACCGACTTTGCGGGATACAAAGCGGAATTCCTGCGCTTGTTCGGCTTCGGTTTAAACGGTGTGGATTACGATGCGGAAACATCACCGCTGGTGCAGACGAATTTCTAATCCCCGCTACACAGTCCCTCGCCTCGGCGGGGGATTTTTTTATCTGCCATTGTTTTTATCGATCTTTATTTTTATCCGGAGCCTGAATGCGTAAACGTATTGCGATAGATATGGATGAGACCATCTGCGACACCCTGACCCGTCACCTCGATTGGTACAACACCGAGTTCCAACAAAACCTCACTAAAGCTGATTTATACGCTACTAAAATTTACCACAAGGTTCCCGAAGCGCATGTCGCACGTGTGCGAGCTTACCCTGACATACCCGCGTTTTTTGACGATATCCCACCCTATGACAATGCAATTGAAGTGATTCGTGAATTACATGAATCCTATGAAATTGTCATCGCCACGGCAGCCATGGAGCATCCCACTTCGTTTTCACCTAAATACGAATGGTTGGTGAAATATTTGCCGTTTTTATCGCCAATGAATTTTATTTTTTGCGGAAAGAAAAATGTCGTGCACGCGGATTATTTAATTGATGACAGCGCGCGTCATTTTGAGGGGTTTGTGGGGCAGGGTATTTTATTTTCTGCGCCGCACAATATGGCGGAGCTGGGGCAGGTGCGTGTTAATGACTGGCTTGAAGTGCGCGACTATTTTTTACGTTAGCCGCACACTTGTCTAATTAGTGGTTACTCCAGTCCATGAAAAAAACGTTCAGCGCGCGGTAAAAAATAATCCTCATAATCGAGCGACATAACAACACTGCGTGAGCGGCCGACAAACTCGCTGCGCGGTACAAAACCAATTACGCGCGAATCGGCGCTATTATCACGGTTGTCACCGAGCATCAAATACTGGTTTGCGGGCACGGTGACTGGGCCAAAGTTTGCGTAGGTTTTAGCATTTGGATCAAGGCGAACTATATGATGTTTGCCTGGCAAGTGTTCCAGCCAATCGCCGTTGGTGGCCGCTGTATAGGTTATTGCGGTACCGTTGATGTAGAGGCGGTTATCTTGCATGACTACTGTATCGCCTGGTACGCCAATAACCCGTTTGACCAGGCGTTTGTCGGCCACTTTGGAATCAAATACGGCAATGTCACCGCGTGCGGGGTCGGCAATTTTGTATAGTGAAATATGGGTGAAAGGGATGCGCAGGTCGTAGGCCATTTTATTCAGGCCTATGCGGTCACCTTCGATCAGGGTGGGTTTCATCGAGCCGCTGGGAACATCATTCCAATCGGCAATAGCGCTGCGGAAACAGAACATCAATGCTAAAAATAATAATAGCGAGCGGTTTTCCATCCAAAAACGTTTCATTAATTATCCCTCGGGTTGATCTGGGCTGAGTAATGCACAAAAATGCGCAGCCTTTATGACACTGGGGTCACAGGCAAGTTCACAGGTTAGGTTGATGCGAATACTGAATCATTTGCGTGGCATGTTAGTTACGGCCATTTTTTCTATCACCATTTGTATGGTCGCTTTAGTGGTGGTGCCCTTTGCAATGGTCAAATTATTGGTGCCTTTGCCTGCGCTGCGGCGTGCAATTGACCGGTTACTGGATGCGGTCTCCAACCTGTGGATTATTTTCAACACCTGGCAGCAGACCTACACGCTGCCAACCCAGGTTGAAGTGCAAGGGCTGGGGGATCTAAGCCGGGATGAGTGGTACATGTTGATTGCCAACCACCAATCCTGGACTGACATACTGGTGCTGGTGCGCGCCTTTAATGCCCGCATCCCGGGCGTCAAATTTTTCTTTAAACAAAGCTTGTTGTGGGTTCCGGTTCTGGGTCTGGCGCTCTGGGGGCTGGATTTCCCGCATATGCGCCGCTATTCCAAAGCCAAGCTGGCACGCCATCCAGAGTTGAAAGGTAAGGATGTTGAGCAAACCCGTAAGGCATGTGAACGCTTCCGTCATCATCCCGTTACGATAATCAATTTCCTCGAAGGCACGCGTTTTACCCCGGCTAAACAGGCACAGCAAAATTCGCCTTATCGCCATCTGCTGATGCCCAAGGCGGGTGGCTTGGCGTTTACTTTGGGTGCTATGGGCGGGCAGTTGCATCGCATGCTGGACGTGACTATCCATTATCCTGAAGGAATCCCTACTTATTGGGATTATGCCTGTGGCCGGGTGAAACGCATCCAAGTGCATATCCGCCAACTGCCAATTCCTGCTGAATTGATTGGTGATTACACCGAGGACGCTGAATTTCGCGTGGGTTTCCAGCAGTGGGTCAACCATCTTTGGCAGGCTAAAGATGACCTGATCGAGTCAATGAAGTCCAGCGGGAAAAATTAAGCTAGGAAAGTCAGTGTGCTAAACGTTATCCTAGTTGCGGAACTTGGTCACAGTGGCGAAGCCGCTGAGAATAAGTAAGTTCGTATACGCCGACAGGAGGGCCGCATGTTTTACACGCTGAATGATCTTTTTGCCAAATTAGGTCTACCCAACTCTCCCGCTGAGATTGATGCCTTTATCCAAAAACATAACCCGCTGCCGCAAGCTGAACCTCTGGCTAGCGCCCCTTTCTGGACTGCCGAACAAGCGGCATTCCTGCGTGAAGCTCGTCAGGATCACTCTGATTGGGCCGAAGTTGTGGATGAGCTTAACTGCTTGTTACGCGACTAATCTCGATTCCCGCTACAGCTAACGACCGGCCATGTGCCGGTCGTTTTCATTTGGCCGTCAGGTTTTCTATGTTATGGTTCACCCCTCCTAACTTGAGGTAACAGGATTTCACTATGCATAAATTGACCATTGTACTTGCGCTTACTGCACTCTCTACCACCGCGTTTGCCGATGATAAAAAACGCCCTTGGGATGTGGAAGTCGATATAGGTGCAATTGCCACCTCCGGCAACACCGAAACCACCAGTCTGCAATTTAAAGTAGATGCCAAACAAAATTTGGAAAAATGGGAAAACCAATACGTCTTCAATTCACTGTTCAAAGAAGATGAAGTTGAGCAGGACGATGAAACCACCAGTAAAGAAAAAACCGCAGAAAAATATTTTGGCTCGGCAAAATTTGCCTACTTATTAGGTGTTGAAAAATCTTATCTGTTTGGTTTTGGTTCCCATACCGACGATAAATTCGGTGCTTATCGCACCTATAGTACTATCGCATTGGGTTATGGTGACTGGCTCTACTCCAGCTCTACATTTAACTGGTTTGTGGAGGCTGGTCCGGGTTATTTTGAAGGTGAAAAAGTGATCGGTAGTGATGACGATACTATCCCCGATAGTATTACGGATGAAAGCGGCGCTATGCTTCGCGCCGCAACTGCGCTGGAGTGGAAAATAACCAGCAATGCAGAATTCAAACAAATCATCAGTGTTGAATCGGGTGCGGACAATACCCGTACCCAAAGTGAAACCTCACTGGCGACATCCATCAATGGCAGTATGAAAATGAAAGTGGGTTTTGCTATTGCCAATGACAGCGATGTAGCACCTGGTAAAGAAAAAACCGATACCACGACCTTTGTGAATCTGGTTTACAGTTTTTAATTCACTTCTTTTTATAAGGGGGCAAAGTGCCTGCAGGCATCTCCTGCACAGGGATTGTGGCAAGTCCTGTTAGGCGCTTTGCGAGTGAACCGTTATAATTCGTACATCTGTATTTTTTCCATCGCAGGGATTTCCTGCCCTATATATTTAAATCGCTATGGCCTCAGTTCATTTTTCGCGCGCGTTATTAGCCCCTCGCCACTGGCTCACTTGGGTGGGTGTTGGGGTGTGGTTTTTAGTTGCGCAATTACCTTATCGCCTACAGTTGGCGATGGCGCGTGGACTTAGTCCGTTATTGCGTAAAAATAAAAAACGTCTGCATCAAGCACAGACCAATTTGCGTTTGTGTTTTCCGGAATTGAGTGATGCCGAACGTGAAATCTTATTAAAAGAAACTTTGTTTTCTACCGCTATGGCGGTATTTGAAACCGGTATTGCCTGGTTCTGGCCTAAAGCGCGCTTGCGCAGGTTATTTACCATTACCGGTATTGAGCATGTTGAACAGGCGCGCGCTGAAGGGCAGGGCGCACTGTTGTTAAGTTTGCATTTCACCACGTTGGATATCGGCAGCGCCATGCTTGGCCAACACGTGAACTACGATGGTATGTATCGCCCGCACGCCAATGCAGTTTACGATTATCTGCAAAAAACACGGCGCGAAGCTTACTGCAAAGGAGGTATGGCATTTAGCCGTGACAATGTGCGTGCGATGGTGAGCCAGCTGCGTAAAGGCCGGATGATCTGGTATGCCCC
>NZ_JBRFPI010000244.1:0-7059 GCF_053579595.1 Cellvibrio sp. | reverse complement strand
CTTGCATCGCCAGCGGCACATGGCCGAACTGCGGCAGGGGCGCTCCCAGCAAATCAAAGAAAAAGAGCTGCCGACCTGTTACATCAAGTAAATCGCTGCCGCGAATAATATGAGTAATCCCTTGGGCGATATCATCTACCACCACCGCTAATTGGTAGGCGTAGAAGCCATCGCGCCGTTTCAGTATCTGATCACCTGCCTGGGTGCGCAGGTTTTGTGTTTGTATGCCCTGGATTAGATCCTCGAACTGGATCAGGTCAGGTGAAGTGCGATCTGGCAGGTCGTAGAGTTTCAGGCGCAGCGAGCAAATCTGGTGTGAATCGACCGAACGGTTGCGGCAGCGGCCATCGTAGATACCGCCCATTGTCGTTAAATCCTGCCGCGAACAGGTGCAGTGATAGGCAAGTTTGGCCTGTAAGAGGGCATCAAGGCAGGCTTCATACGCTTGGCTGCGCTGGCTTTGGTAGACGATTTCACCATCCCAATGCAGGCCGTGATCATCCAGCGTCTGTAATATCGCATTCGCGGCACCGGCTTGTTCACGCGGCGGGTCGAGGTCTTCTATGCGTACCAGCCAACGTCCACGATTGGCTTTGGCATCCAGATAACTCGCCAGCGCGCTAACCAATGAACCAAAGTGCAAGTGACCAGAGGGCGAGGGTGCAAAGCGGCCGATATAGCCTGAGCCTTCAGTGCCGGGCAATGGGGAACTGGGTAACCGACAGGGGGTAAGTGCGTGAGGTGTTGCTGACATGATGAGAGAGGCGAGCGCTGCCCGCCTCGATCAAACCGGCATTAGCCGCCGATTTGTTTTTCTTTGATTTCCGCGAGGGTTTTGCAATCCACGCAGAGGGTAGCGGTAGGGCGCGCTTCAAGGCGACGGATACCGATTTCTACACCGCAGGCATCGCAATAGCCGTAATCATTGTTTTCGATCAGCTCCAGGGTGCTGTCGATTTTCTTGATCAGCTTGCGCTCGCGGTCGCGAGTGCGCAGTTCGAGGCTGAATTCCTCTTCCTGGCTGGCGCGGTCGGCGGGGTCGGGAAAGTTAGCCGCTTCGTCTTTCATATGGGTTACGGTGCGGTCTACTTCTTCCATTAGTTCTGAGCGCCAGTTAAGCAGCAATTGTCTAAAGTGCAGCTTTTGGCCTTCGCTCATGTACTCTTCGCCTTTTTTCTCCACATAAGGAGTGAAAGGGCGCAGTGCAAAGGTTTCAGTAGAGGGTGATTTTTTCGCCATAGTAGCGCCTCGCAAGACTTCCTGGATCGGCAATAATCTGCACCAGCAGGTGGGCAGAATTAGAAGGGGGAGCAAGCTATCAGATAACAAATGCGAGTGCTAGCGTTTTTTCGCGCGCCTGTCAGCTGATGGGCTTTATCCGGTTAAAGAGCTATCCAAACCCATTCCAAACAAAAACTATAGCCCCAATTTGGCGCGTTTGTGCTTCAATTTACCATCCATTCGTCTTCTATATATGTGCGCTTGCCAACTATGCCCCAGTTTTATCCTGCCCTTTTGCTCAAACGTTACAAACGCTTTTTGGCGGATATTCGCCTGCCCGACGGCACCGAATTGACCATCCACTGCCCCAATACCGGTTCGATGAAAAATTGTGTGCTGCCGGAAAGTCCCTGCTGGTACTCCGTGAGCGATAGCAAAACCCGCAAATATCCACAGACGCTGGAAGTAGTGAGTACACCGGGCGGCCATTTTGCGGGGATTAATACCGCACGTACCAACGAGCTGGTTGAGCACGCATTGCGCGAGCATGTGATTGTGGAATTGCGCGGATATCAAGCCCTGCGTCGCGAAGTCGTTTATGGCAGTGAAAAGTCGCGCATCGATTTTTTATTAAATGATAAAGAGTTGTTAAGCGAGCACAGTGATGATGCGCGTTTGTGTTATCTGGAAGTCAAAAATGTCACCTTGATGGAAGCGGAAGGCGAAGGCTTTTTTCCCGATGCAGTAAGCGAGCGCGGCAGTAAACATTTGCGTGAATTGATGACGATGGTGGAGCAGGGGCATAGGGCAGTTTTATTATTTTGTGTGCAACATACCGGGATTCAATCGGTGCGCGCCGCCGCGCATATAGATTCTGTTTATGCGGCAACATTGCATGCAGCGCGCGCGGCGGGCGTAGACGTTATTGCCTATGCCGCGCGCATCCAGCCTGAGCAAAATATTATTAAACTGGATCGCTGTTTGCCGGTGCTGGATTAGTTTTTTTTGCGCTGCTGAAATTCACCACTGCCACCGCACCTAAAATTAAAACCGTCGCGCTGTATTCTGGCCAGCCGGGTTGTTCGCCTAATAATAAAATGCCGGAAATAACGCCAATCAGCGGTGTAATCAGCGACGATAGTGATGACACGCTCACCGGCACCAGCGTCACCAAGCGCACCCAGGCCCAGTAGCAAAACATAAATGCAAAAAACACGTTATAGACCACGCCCCAGAGCGCGAGTGTGGAGGGCATTTTCTGCAGCGCGCCATCAACAAAAACTGCCGCGATAATAATTGGCACACTGGCGAGCAATAATAACCAGCCGGTGAGTGCCACCGTATTGAGCGGCACCTGCCAGCGTTTCATCAACACAGTGCCTGCGGCCCAACACCAAGCAGCAGCGACCATCAGCACCGCCCCCAAGATTAATTGCGTGCTCATAGGCGCGCTGAACCAGTTAATTAAGGCTTCGCTCATCAATGCAAATACGCCGGCAATTCCCAATAACAATGCGATGCCGATACGCAGGGTAAATTTATCGTGCAGCACCCATACGGATAAGAGTACTGTCCAGATCGGCATGGTGTAGCCCAAGAGTGCAGAGCGTCCGGCGGGTAACATACTCAAACCGTAAGTGGCCATCACATTCCAGGCGACTATGTTGAGCAGACAAATCCACAACACTTTCTTCCAGTAGCCGGTGGGAATACTGAGTGTTAATCCCGACGCGCGCGCCAACCCCAGAATGCCCAGTCCACCAAAAAACAAACAAAATCCGCGAAAAGTCAACGGTGGAATTTCGCCGATAATAAATTTCATAATCGGCCAGTTAAAACCCCAGCCAATGGCGAGTCCAATTAATAGCAAGATACCTTCGACAGAAAGGCGTTGTGAATTCGGCATAAAAGAAAATCAACAGAAAGAAAATGAAAAATGAGCTGGATTGCGCGCAATCCAGCCTCATTAGGCATGCGTTATTGTGCAGTGGTTTGCGGCGGAAATGGCGTTAACAGTTTGCTAATACTCTCGCGCAATTTTTGTTCGGCTTTGAGCGAGAAATTAATCAGTGGAATGCCCTCGGCATTGCCGCGCCAGATAAGCGTGTTGCTGCTGGTTTGGGTAATATCAATCACGATTACGCCTTCTTGCTTGCCTTTACCTAGTGTTTGACCCGTGCCTAAGCCGATATTGCCATGGCTGCCAACTGGAAGGCCAATACCAATCCCAATACTGGTGTTGCCGCCCGTGCTCACGCGCGAAAATACCTGCATATCAATCAATAAATCGGCGCTAGTGTCGGCGAGTACAAATCCTTGCGCGCGCAACTGTTCATCGACAAGGTTTTGCAGGAAGGTTTTATCTATCCCACCCACATCGACCGTTATGGCGCGCCAGTTGTAGGTCTTTAAGCCTCTGAAGTCTGTGCCGGTTTTATAATCGTCGGCATATTTGATATTGGCGCAGGCGCTGAGCAGCAGTAGCAAGCCTGACATCAAACCGATGGAAACCAAGTGGCGCATAGCCTTGTCCTCATAAGAAGAAAAATAGGTGGTGTGCGAGTATAGCCTAGCCTCTGCCTACGCATGGGCACAGAGTTTGCAAACACTGTGTAATTAACGCAGACTTGCGCTCGCTAAATCATGCCTGCCAATTGTTGACGATCAGGGAGTTATTGTGGATTTACTGCTGATTTTTAAAGCCATCATCATGGGAATTGTTGAGGGCGTCACGGAATTTTTACCGATTTCCAGCACCGGGCATTTAATTGTCGTTGGCGATTTAATTAATTTTCATAACGACGGCCGCGTATTTGAAATTGCCATCCAGCTAGGGGCTATTTTGGCGGTGGTGGTCGAGTATCGGCGCAAATTTACGCAGGTGGCCTGCGGTATGTTTAGCGAGCCACAGGCGCAGCGTTTTATCCTCAATCTGTTAATTGCATTTCTGCCCGCTGCGGTAGTGGGCGTGCTGTTAATCTCGCTGATTAAAACCTATTTGTTTAATGCCCTGAGCGTGGCGACTATGTTGATCCTCGGCGGTTTGGTGATTTTGTGGGCGGAGCGGCGCAAGCACGAGGTCCGCGTAATGGATGTGGATCAAATGAGCTGGAAGGATGCGTTAAAAGTGGGCTTGTTCCAGGTAGTATCGATGATTCCGGGCACTTCGCGCTCGGGTGCGACGATTATCGGTGGTTTGTTTATCGGATTGGATCGCAAAGTTGCAGCAGAGTTTTCTTTTTTCTTAGCCGTACCGACCATGTTTGCAGCAACCTTTTACGATATATACAAACATCGCGATATGTTGGAGATGGGCGACTTCCCGATGTTTGCGGCCGGATTTATTACCGCTTTTATCAGCGCCTGGATTGCGGTGCGCACCCTGGTGCGCTACGTGGCCAATCACAGCTATGAAATTTTTGCCTGGTACCGAATTGCATTCGGATTATTTATTTTGATCAGCGCTTACACCGGTTGGATTAGTTGGGGTGGTGTGTAAGCTTTCATTTTACGTTTTCCCTTCACTTGGATATATTGTGCGCCCCGATAGATTATCCGGGCTCTCAATTTTTTATATTTCTACGATAGGACATCATAACGTGAAAAAAATAGCATTGGTAAGCTCCTCTATATTGAGTGTTTTTGTGTTAACGGCATGCGGTGGTGGTGGATCGAGCAATTCAGATCGGCAGAGCAACTCAAGTCAATCGGCCAATGGCATTCCCTCCAGTTTTGTTGGTGTATGGGATGCGAGTACGGATGAAGGAGTAGACGGGTTTGATCAGTATTACCTTTCTATTGATGCAAGTGGCAAGATTTCCACTTATGACTTTGCCGGTGATACCTTTGATGACTGGGGTAATTGTTACTGGATAGAAAAAGATGTGTATCAACTGAAGTCATTGGGTGGTTCAAAATACCGTTCAACTGCGATTTATGCTGGTTCGAATGGTGAGTTTGAAGATCTTGAGATAACCGTTTCTGGCGGAGAACTTACTTCGTCCTCTAAAGATGTTGATGACGTAGATGATGATGGCAACACCACTGAGAGCTACACCGAGACAATTAAAAAATCATCGCGCACAGTGCAGAGCTTTACACCGGAATGTGTAGATTCCTTTGCTGCTGCTCGCTCGCTAATCCCAGCAAAACAGGCAAAATCATCAAGTTTGGTTCAATAAAGCTGAACGGATCTGAACTTGGTGTGTAAGTTCAGACGAATTTCACGATGCTGGTATCTTTCTCTCGATTTTTACCAGCATTGTGTAAATTTTCCAAATATTCCCGCCACATTTTCTCCTGATTTTTTCCCAGCTCGTAAAAATAATCCCAAGTGTAAATGCCGCTGTCGTGGCCATCGTCAAAAATTAACTTGAGCGCGTAGTTACCTGCGCGCTCAATTTTACTAATGGCGACATCCTTCTTGCCATATTGCAGTACGGCTTGCCCCGGGCCATGGCCTTTCACTTCGGCGCTGGGGGAATGCACGCGCAAAAATTCGGCGGGCAATAAAAATTGCTCGCCGTCGAAATGCAGTTCAAGCTGTTGTGATTGTTTGTGTAGCTGAATCTTGGTGGGTATTTTGTTCATTGCGAGTGCACTTAATTACAAAATAAAACGGCTTAAGTCTTCATTCTTGGCCAGCTCACCCACATGGGCTTCAACATAAGCGGAATTGATCTCCACCTGGGTTTTGCCATCACCCGCTTCAAATGAAACATCTTCCAATAAACGCTCCAGAATGGTGTGTAAACGGCGTGCTCCGATATTTTCGGTACGTTCATTCACTTCATATGCTGTTTCGGCAATGCGGCGAATACCATCTTTGGTAAAGGTGATGTTGATACCCTCGGTTTTCAGTAACGCTTCTTGCTGTTCGGTAAGCGATGCTGTGGGTTCGGTGAGGATGCGTTCAAAATCATCCGGTGTTAACGCACTCAGCTCAACACGGATTGGCAGACGCCCCTGCAATTCCGGAATTAAATCCGAGGGTTTGCTCAGGTGAAATGCTCCTGAGGTGATAAATAAAATATGGTCAGTTTTGATGGTGCCATGTTTGGTGGTTACGGTGCAGCCTTCGATTAATGGCAGCAAATCGCGCTGTACACCTTCGCGCGATACATCGGCGCCACTCACATTGCCGCGGCGTGCGACCTTGTCGATTTCATCGATAAACACAATGCCGTTTTGCTCGGCGGCTTCAATCGCCTGTGCTTTGATATCGTCATCGCTCACCAGTTTTGCGGCTTCTTCGTCTTGCAATTGTTTAAAGGCTTTTTTGACGGTGAGTTTCGCTTTTTTGGTTTTGTCGCGCCCGAGCGATGAAAACATACTTTGCAATTGATTGGTCATATCTTCCATGCCAGGTGGCGCCATGATTTCTACACCAACGCTGGCCGCGGCAATATCAATTTCAATTTCTTTATCGTCCAATTCACCTTCACGCAATTTTTTGCGGAAAATCTGGCGCGTACCGGACTCGTGTTTGGTTTCTTCAGCCGATAGATTGCGTGCAGGAGGTAAAAGTGCATCCAGAATACGTTCTTCTGCAGCTTCAGCAGCTCGATGTTGCACTGCTTTAGTGGCTTGTTCGCGGCGCATTTTAATGGCGACATCAACGAGATCGCGGATAATCGATTCCACATCGCGGCCGACGTAACCGACCTCAGTAAATTTGGTCGCTTCCACTTTGATAAAAGGCGCGTTAGCAAGTTTTGCCAAACGGCGCGCAATTTCCGTTTTACCCACGCCGGTTGGGCCAATCATCAAAATATTTTTTGGCGTAATTTCATTGCGCATATCGACGGGAACTTGCATGCGGCGCCAGCGGTTGCGCAG
>NZ_JBRFPI010000243.1:0-7066 GCF_053579595.1 Cellvibrio sp. | reverse complement strand
AGTTCCACTAAATACACATCGTTTTCCCGCAATGGTAAATCCAATGTAAATTGACCATCTCTCGCTACGCGCACTGTTTTTTCCTGCGCTGGTTGTCCACTTGCTTGCGCTTTTAATTCTGTTACCTGGGCTTTGGTCAATTGTGCTGGTGAACCCATGCCGATGTAGGCGGTGTAAGCATCATTGCGTTGATAACCCACCTGCGAAATGCGCAAAGTGTATTTGCCTTTTTTCAAGCCGCTTAAACGAATGTTAGCTTCGCCTTTGTTCTTGGGCGGCAAGTCTTTGATGTAGTACTGCTGGTTGTTGATGCCATCCGGCAAGGTGTGGGTTGAATCCCACAGCAGTAGTTGTACATTGCCTTTTTCATCTTTTGTGGCGAAGGATTGTGCATCCTTATTTTTTAATTCAATCGGTGATAACTTGTTTAAAAACTGATACGCAAAATACGCCGGTTTTTTTATTCCTTGTGTGTTCATCAAACCAAAGCCGCCGTGAAAGGCTTCAAAGCGTGGGCCTGGCTCTTCAAAAATATCGGTGAACACCCAATAAGACATAGACTGCGCCGCGTCGCCGACTTGTTTTAATTTTTGCAAAATGTACGCCGCTTGATGATAGGAATCATGGGTAGGATCTGACGGTGTATAGGAAGAACTCCACTCGGTGTAATGCAATTCCAGATTGGGCATGGCCGATGCCGCAATTTCCTGACGATTTTTTAATACATCGCGTGCAACAGCCAATTCATCTTTGGATAGCACCGTTCCGGTATTGCCATATTCATCAAGAAAACCCTGATTAACGCCATAAGAATGAGTGCTGACAAAATCCAGTGGCACGTTATTGGTAGCGCAGTAGGCGATCATTTCCGGAATCCAAGCGGCACCGGCGGTCGCTGGTCCGCCGACTTTATAATTCGGGTTCACACGTTTAATCGCACGCGCACTGTGGGCGTAGAGTTTGAAATAATCTGCTTGCGTACCCGCCCAAAAGCCATCGAGATTGGGTTCGTTCCAGACTTCAAAATACCAGCTCTCCACTTCTTCAGCGCCGTAGCGTTGCGTCCAGTGCTCCGTCAGTTTTTGAATTAACGTTTCCCATTTTTCATAACTGTGCGGTGGCGTTACATTGCCGCGCCACCAAAAGATGGTTTTGTCGCTGCTCGCCAGCGCTGAGGGCATAAAACCCAATTCGACAAACGGTTTCATGCCGATGCTCAGAATGTAATCGTAGAGGGCATCAATGTATTGAAAGTTATATTGCTCGCGACCCTGCGCATCAATCTTGTAAACGCCCATGTCGTCGGTGAGTAAACCGTGCATACGGATGTATTGAAAGTCAGTGTCGCGTTTTAATTCTGCCAATTGCTGTTGCCAATCGGCACGCAGGCCTTCATTAGCGCGGCCGGCACCTATACTGGTTTTGAAAAATGTATTGAATGGGCCCGCGACTTGTTGCGCGTCGATTGCGATATTGCGCGCTTGTGCGAATGTGGAAGTAGATGCAAGTAAAAGACAGAAAAATGTGAAGCAAGAAAGTGTGTTAATTCTCATTATGGTTCCTGTGTTTTTTCACGCCGATAGGTTGTGATCGCTGTTATCAGGTAAGTGCGTAGTGTTTTTCCGCCGCGGAAATTCCTTTGTAGCCAATCTGCAGGGCTTCTGTTGATGTGTGTACTGAGCTATTTTGAATAATTAAGTCATGCCCAAATTCCAGTGAAGATCCCAGCACGATGACCGCGTCAGTCCGCGCATGAAAATCCATTTTTGCAGTGCGGCGATTAAAAATATTCACACCCTGTGGCAGAGTTTTTCCTTCGCTCGTAGTGACAAGTCCGCTGACTACCGCTACCCATGCAAATTGATGGTTTAGTGGTAATTCATAACTCCAGTGTTGTTCGGCCTTCAGCGGTACGACTAGATAATTCAACTGCGAAGGGATCGCAAAATCGCTGCGTTTTTTGCCATGCCAGCCAATTAATAATTTAGCGGGGTCGCCATCTATTGCGTTGGGTTCTGCATGTAAATAGGCGCTCTGCGGGGGAGAATTTTCCAGTGCGGGCGATAATGCAATACACATTTGTACGGCGATAAAGTCGCGTGTGACGGGCGTTATCGAGTGCCAAATACCAGCGCCCGCAATCACCCAAGCCCAGCCGTCTTTTTGCAATCGGCCCTGTTTGCCGGTGGAGTCGGAGTAGGCGGCCTCACCGGCAATCACGTAAGTGATAATCGCTTGCCCTGATGCTGGTGTTAACGCGGGTTCGCCTTGTTGGCTTTGTGCGCTTAGCAAGTTGAGCGATATAAAGGGTTTGATTTTTTCGATATCACTTTCTGCTGCAAACACATTATTTTTATGCTGCAGATAAGTCGCATCCATGTTGCTAATGCTGTCGTTTGTTGAAGTGGTCATGTTTTTTCCTCGGCGATCTTATGAGAAAAAGCGTTATTGCACGGCAGCGCCATTCATCAGCGCATCAAACGCTTGCTGGTCCAATACTTTGTTATTGGTTCGGTCGAGCAATTCACCTATGTCCCACAAGAAGGGCACCATGCCGTTCGCGATGGCTTGTTTAGTGAGGTAATTGAGGTAATAGGCGCGGCCATCGAGATGCAATTGCAAATCGGCGCCGGTTAAATTTTTGCGCACGCCTGTGCCAAATTCGCCCATGATCACCGGAATGCCTTTATCCACAAATTTCGTTTTCATGGATTTGAATTGCAGGTCGACATAATCCTCTTCGCCCCAAGTGGGGTTGTGGGCGGTGTCGGTGGTGGAGTGGAAACCCTTGCCCCAATAGAAAAACTGGTTGCCCCAGCTCTCGTCTTTGGTCATGCCGGTGTAATTCCAGGGGCTGTAAAAATGAATCTCGGCCATCAGGCGGTTGGCGACTGAATCGGCCGGCATTGCTGTCATCAGCGTGTTGGTTTTTTCGATATCGGTGGATGGACCTTGCACGATAAGCACACGCTGCGCATTTTTGCCGCCGGTTGCGCGCACTGTGTCGATAAAGGTTTGGTGATAGGAGTGCAATACGGCCATCTGCGCGGCGGTTTCCACATTGGGTTCGTTGGCGCTGGCAAAGAGCACGCGCTCATCAAAATCGCGCAGTTGTGTGGCAATTTGTTCCCAAAAAGCTTTTTGTTTTGCGTTGTTTTGTTCCTGCTTGGCGGGCACCACATTGTTTTCCAACCAGCCGCCATCCCAATGGATATTGACGATCACGTAGAGATTGTTATCAACACAATACTGCACCACTTCTTTCACGCGATTGAGCCAGTTGGGGTCGATTTCAGCGGTGGTTTGGTTAGCGTACTGATCCCATGACACCGGTAAGCGCACGGCGCTAAAACCGGATTGTTTTACGAAGGCGACAAACTCTTTGGTGATTTTCGGATTGCCCCAATAGGTTTCCGATTTACCGCCCATGGCTTCCAGTGTGTTGCCGATGTTAAAGCCGATCTTGATCTTACTGGCGATTTGCGTGGCAGTGCTCTCCATGCCGGTGGTATCGGCAGGCAGAGGATTCAGGTTGTAGCTGGGATAAATCCCGCCGGTTGCCGGAGCGCTGGAGGAAGAGGCCGCTACGCTGGATGGCACTGCAACCGCTGATGAACTAATCGTTGCCACTGAGCTTGGGGCTGTAGACGATTGTTGAGGTTTGGAGCTGGCTGCTGGAGTCGCTGCGCCACTGCCACCGCCGCCACCGCATCCCAGCAGGGAGATTAATAGGCTTGATAACAGTAGTCTGTTTTTTAAGGTCATAGCAATTCTCTTTATTGTTGTTAGTAACCGATGGCTGCGCGCGTCAGGAGATGCAGCAGCTAAGGAGGTTTGAACGGGAGAGTTTTGCTAATGACAGGTGGCAAGTGGTAATGCTTGCGCTAAAAAGGCTATCAATTGGTAAAAAGTTGCAGTTTTTTTAATTTAAGTTGAAGAGTTTGGTGTTTTGTCGCACAGGCTTTTATAGATTTTGGGGGTGCAGCTGTACTCTTCTTTGAACAATTTATTGAAGTAGGAGACGTTTTTGTATCCCACCGAGTAGGCGATTTCAGCGATGTTGGCATCTTCCGCTTGCGCCAATAAACGCGCGGCTTCGGTCAGGCGCAGTTTGTTCAAATAGCCGGTAAAGGTAAAACCCAGCTCGGATTTGAGGATGTCATTAATCTTGGTGCGGCTCACACCTATCTCACTCGCCATGGCATCCAAGGCCAGCTCGGGGTTGGCATAGCGCGTCGCCATAAAATGCAATATGGCGCTGCGGTCTTTATCGCGCAGCGGCTCAACAGATAATTGTTGGTAGGCAATCAGCGGTCGGTCGCGCTGTATTTTGTTGTGCAGTTCCCGAATCAAGGTGTGGGTATGCTGGCGGAAAAACCACAGGGCGTAAGCACCCCAAAGCAGCAACAAAAAAGCGCCGTACAGGTACAAATAAAATCCGTTGTGCCCGATCAGGGTGATCTCGCTTAACTGGACGTTGGTGTCCATGTCCATTTGGGTTTGGACGCTGCTGCCAAAATTAAGCTTCGCTACTTTATTGAGCTTGTATTCCTTGCGCGATAATTCGACCTTAAACATTTCGAACCACCATTGCGGTGTTTCCAGGCGGGTGAGGTCAAGCTCGACTGCGCGCCACTCGGGACTGCAAGAAAAAAAAGTTGAGGGCGAGCGATAACTCAAAAAGTCACCGGCCTTTGATACCTGTTCATCAAAAGTGAGCAAGGAGAAGCTAAGGGTGTTGGCGGTGGAGCATTTCGCGCTAAAGACAATTTTGTCGAATGCCGATAAATCCACTAACGCAGGTACATTGTTGGGGTCGGTAAAAACCAGATTAACGGCCACAAAAGGATATTGTGCCTGACGCGTCAGGGTGAAATTAAAATTCAAACTGAAAGTGTCATCAGCAATCCGGAGGCTCGAGCTTCCGCCCTGATACACATCGGTTTGCGGCTCGGTTTGCCACTGAAGTTCCGCTTGGCCGCCGGGTAAAAGCGCGACCTGCATAAACGTTTTGCTCACGCACAGATAACCAAGCGCCCCGCTCACCATCAGCAGGCAGAGCAGGGTGATAAGGGCTCGGTTATAAAAGTGCTGCATAAATGCGCTGCTGTTTTTTAGCGCGGAAAGAGGGTTTTCACACCCTCTTTGGTGCCGAGCAACAAGACGTCCGCCGGTTGCGCTGCAAATAAACCGTTGGTCACGACACCAGTGATTTGGTTGATGCGGGTTTCCAGACCGACTGGGTCGATAATCTGCAGGTTGTACACATCGAGGATTACATTGCCGTTATCCGTCACTACGCCATCGCGGTACACCGGTGTGCCGCCCAGTTTGACCAATTCACGTGCGACATAAGAGCGGGCCATAGGGATCACTTCCACCGGCAGCGGAAACTTGCCCAGCACATCGACCCATTTGCTTTCATCGGCGATGCAGACAAATTCTTTGGATACGGCGCGCACGATTTTTTCGCGCGTCAAGGCGGCGCCGCCACCTTTAATCAGGTGCAGGTAAGCGTTGCTTTCATCGGCGCCATCGACATACACCACCAGCTCGCTTACCGAGTTGCAATCCAGCACCTCAATACCGAGTTTTTGCAGACGCGCAGCCGAAGCGTCGGAGCTGGCCACCGCACCGGCGAATTGGCTTTTGATCTCGCCCAGATAATCGATAAAAAAATTCGCAGTCGAACCAGTGCCGACGCCAATAATCGAGTCGCTAAACAATTTGGGTTTGATGTATTCGATCGCCGCGCGCGCGACAGCTTGTTTGAGTTGGTCTTGGGTCATAGTGGTTGTCCGGTCAGGTGGGGCGCTTGTTGAGTAGCAAGCCGCCGATCTATTATGGTTCGCCCATCGCAACCGGTTAAAAATTTGAGACTCGACATAAACCCATCCGTGGGGGCTCATCTTCGACATCCCTGTCTCAGACGGTCTCAAACCTTTAACCGGGTGCGACAGGCTAAGCACGTTGAGTGTGCAAAGTGAGCGCATTATACGGATTTTCGCCGTGCCAGCGGCGGCTAAATTGTTTACACTGCGGCGACTTTTTCATTCATTGACTAAACAGTCCACCTCACTCGCGAATGCCAGAACTCACATGCCTGAATCCTATATAAAACGAATCCTCAACGCCCGCATCTATGATCTTGCGGTGGAAACCCCGCTCGACGAAGCGCGCCTGTTGTCAGCGCGTACCGGCAATAAAGTCCTGCTCAAGCGCGAAGACTTGCAGCCGGTGTTTTCATTCAAGTTGCGCGGCGCCTACAACAAGCTGCTGCAGCTGACTGAAGAAGAGCGCAACCGCGGGGTGATTTGCGCCTCGGCTGGCAACCACGCGCAGGGTGTGGCACTCGGCTCCCAGCACTTGGGGATCAAAGCCACCATCGTAATGCCGCGCACGACGCCCGCGATTAAAGTCGATGCCGTAAAAGCACGCGGTGCCAAAGTAGTGTTGCATGGCGATAGTTACGACGAAGCCTCTGCCCACGCCAAAAAGCTTGTGGAAGAAAAAGGGCTGACCTATGTGCACCCCTTTGATGATCCGGATGTGATCGCAGGCCAGGGCACTATTGCGATGGAAATCCTGCGCCAGTATCCCGGTAAAATCGATGCGATTTTTATCGCGGTCGGCGGTGGCGGTTTGGCGGCCGGTATTTCGGCTTACGTGAAATACGTGCGCCCGGAGATCAAAATTATCGCGGTGGAATCGGAAGAATCCGCCTGTTTGAAAGCGGCGTTGGACAAGAAAAAGCGCGTGGTGCTGCCGCAAGTGGGCATCTTTGCCGATGGTATCGCAGTAGCGCAAATCGGTGAAGAAACCTTCCGCGTGCTGCGCAAAACGGTTGATGAATGCATCACCGTGAATAACGACGAAATTTGCGCGGGCATCAAAGATATTTTTGAGGATACTCGCTCGATTGCCGAGCCAGCGGGCGCAACTGGCATAGCGGGGCTGAAAAAATACGTGGCGGAACACGGCATCACCGGCCAAACCCTGATTGCCATCGACTGCGGCGCCAATATCAATTTTGATCGCCTGCGCTATATCAGCGACCGCACCGAAA